>JAEUQQ010000098.1 GCA_016789685.1 Acidobacteriota bacterium
CGCCGGACTCACCGACCTCGACCTCTGGCCCGAGGCTACGGCACGTGCGTTCCGCGCCAATGACGACGCGGTGATGGACGCCGGCGAGACCCGGGTCTTCGAGGAGCGCGTCGAACTCGCCGGCATCCTGCGATGGTACGAGTCGACCAAGCGGCCGTGGCGAGCCGATGACGGCCGCATCATCGGGACGGTGGGTGTCGCCCACGACATCACGCAACGCCGCCGGGTCCGCGAGATCATGGCCGCGCGCCTTCGGCTGGTCGACCTGGCGCCGCATGGAACCCTCGATGACCTCCTGCGCGCCACGCTCGACGAGGCCGAGAGTCTCACCGGCAGCCTGATCGGCTTCTATCACTTCGTGGCGCCCGATCAGCGAACGCTCGTCCTGCAGATGTGGTCGACACGCACGACCCGGGAGTTCTGCACGGCACAGGGCAAGGGACTGCACTACGCGGTCGACAAGGCAGGCGTCTGGGTCGACTGCATTCGCGAACGCCGTGCGGTGATCCACAACGACTACGCCAGCCTGCCCCACCGCGCCGGGCTGCCCGCCGGGCACGCCCCCGTCCTCCGCGAACTCGTGGTGCCGGTGTTCCGCGAGGGCCAGATCGTCGCGGTGATGGGCGTGGGCAACCGGCCGACGCCCTACGGCGACGAGGACGTGGTCTCGACCTCACAGCTCGCCGACCTGGCGTGGGACATCGCCGACCGCAAGCGCAGCGAAGACGCCCTGCGCGAGAGCGAACAGCGGTACCGGGAGCTGTTCGAGGCCGAATCGGACGCCATCCTCCTCATCGACAACGCCTCGGGCTGCGTGCTCGAGGCCAACTCGGCCGCCGGGATGCTGTACGGCTACACGCGCGACGAACTCCGCGCCCTGCACGAGGCCGACCTCCGGGCCGAGGCGGCACCGCTTGGCCTCGGCTTCACGCCGCTCGCTGCGATGGGCCCCGCGCTGGCACGCTCGTCATTCGGCTATCACCGCACGCGGGCAGGGGCCGTGTTCCCGGTCGACGTCACGGGACGCCAGTTCACGAGCGGCGGCCGCGAGATCACGATCATGGCGGTGCGCGACGTGTCAGAACGCCAGCGCTACGAGGATCAGCTGGCCGAGCAGCACCGGCGCCTGGCCGAGGCGTATTCGTCGCTGCAGGCGCTGGTGGTGACGGATGGCCTCACGGGCCTCCTGAACCGGCGCGCCTACGACACCCGCATCATCGAGGAGCGGTCGCGGGCCGCGCGCGGCAGGTCCCTGTCGATCCTGATGATCGACGTCGACCGCTTCAAGGACTTCAACGACCGGTTCGGCCACGCCGCCGGCGACGACGTGCTCGCCAAGGTCGCCCGGTTGCTGCTCGGCGCGACCCGTGGCACCGACAGCGTCGCCCGCTACGGTGGCGAAGAGTTCGTGGTCATCGCCCCGGAGGCCGACGCGGCCGGAGCCCGGCAGCTCGCCGAGCGCTGCCGCGCCGCGGTCGAGACGGCGGCCTGGCCGATGCGGAACATCACGGTCAGCGTCGGCGTCGCGACGTGGACGATCGACAAGCCCACGCTGGCGCTCGACCGCCTCACCCTCGCGGCCGATCGTGCGCTCTACGCGGCCAAGCGCGACGGACGCAACCGCGTGTGCTGCGCGACAGACGCCGGTGTCGTCGAGCCGCCTGAACCGTCAGTGCCCTGACGTCCCGGCGCCGGTGCGGTGCTCGTCGACCAACCGCTCGACCACGGCCGGCTCGGCGAGCGTGGTGAGGTCGCCGAGGCCCTCGTACTCGCCGGCCGCGACCTTCCTCAGGATGCGACGCATGATCTTGCCGCTGCGCGTCTTCGGCAGTCCCGACGCGATGTGGATGACGTCGGGGGCCGCGAACGCACCGATGGCGTTGCGCACCTGCTGCTTGAGGGCCCCGACGAGTTCGTCGTGATCGGCCTGCTCGAACCCCGTGTTGAGCAGCACGTAGCAGTAGATGCCCTCGCCCTTGATGGGATGCGGGCACCCGACGACCGCCGCCTCGGCCACCGCCTCGTGCGCCACGAGCGCGCTCTCGATCTCCGCGGTGCCGAGCCGATGCCCCGACACGTTCAGGACGTCGTCGATGCGGCCCGTGATCCAGTAGTAGCCGTCCGCGTCGCGCCGGCAGCCGTCTCCCGTGAAGTAGTAGCCGGGGAACTGCGTGAAGTACGTCTGCTTGAAGCGCTGATGGTCGCCCCACACGGTGCGCGCCTGGCCCGGCCACGGCGACGCCAGGCACAGCGCACCGCTCACGTCGTTGCCGTGCACGACCTCACGGGTCGCCGGATCGAGCACCATCGGCTTCACGCCGAAGAACGGCAACGTCGCGGATCCCGGCTTGGTCGGCGTCACGCCGGGCAGGGGGGAGATCAGGACCCCGCCGGTCTCGGTCTGCCACCAGGTATCGACGATCGTCGACCGCCCGTCGCCGACGACGTCGTGGTACCACCGCCACACTTCGGGATTGATGGGCTCTCCGACCGTGCCGAGGATGCGGATGGTGTCGCGCTTGTGCTTCTTCACCCACGCATCGCCCGACTGCGCGAGCGCGCGCAGCGCCGTCGGCGCCGTGTAGAACACGTTGACGCCGAGGTCATCGCACACTTGCCACAGGCGTCCCGGGTCGGGATAGGTGGGCGTCGACTCGAACAACACCGTCGTCGCGCCGTTGGCAAGCGGCCCGTAGACGATGTAGCTGTGCCCCGTGATCCAGCCGATGTCGGCCGTGCAGAAGTAGATGTCGCCCGGGTGGTAGTCGAAGATCAGCTTGTGCGAGAACGCGGCGTAGACGAGGAAGCCGCCCGTGGTGTGCAGCAGCCCCTTGGGCTTGCCGGTCGAGCCCGAGGTGTAGAGCACGAAGAGGGGATCCTCGGCGCCCATCCACGCCGCGGTGCAGGTCGAGCGCTGCGTGTGGCATTCCTCGTCGAGCCAGTGGTCGCGTCCGGGCTGCATCTCGGTCTCGGCATCGGTGCGGCGCGCGACGAGCACTGATTCGACGAGCGACATGCCTTCGACCGCACGATCCACCGTCTTCTTGAGCGGGACCTTGCGCCCGCCGCGCAGGCCCTCGTTGGCCGTGACGACGACCTTGCACTTCGCATCGACGATGCGGTCGCGCAGGGACTCGGCCGAGAACCCCCCGAACACCACCGAGTGCACGG
>JAEUQQ010000570.1 GCA_016789685.1 Acidobacteriota bacterium
CGATGGCGTACGACAGTGCCAGCGCGAACGCCGACGACGCCAGCAGCGCAATCCACAGGCGTGCGGCGCGGGGCGACAGCGGGACCAGGCGTGTCAGCATCGGAGACGGGCCACCGTCGATCGGGGATCGGAACGAGTCAGGTTACTTCGACTCGTACTCCTTGAGGAAGCCCTCGAACTCGCGCAGGTGTTCCTGCTCGTCGCCGAGGATGGTCACCACCATGTCCTGCGTGACGAAGTCCACGCCGTCGCAGGCCTTCGCGAGCTTCGTGTAGTGGTTGATGGCGCCCTGCTCGGCGTCGATGACCCCACGAATCACGTGCGCGACGTCGCGCAGGTCTGACGGCGGCTGCAGTGACTTCTGCGACGGCTTGAAGTCGTAGCTGCCCGGTGCCACGCCCGACAGCGTCTTGATGCGCTTGGCGAACTGCTGCGCGTGCGCGATCTCGGCCGTGATATCGGCGGCGAGGCTCTTCTTGATCTCCTCGGCGCGGACGCCATCGAGGTTCACGGAGTTGCTGATGTAGTTCATCACGGTCTCCATCTCCATCCAGTACGCCTGGGTGAGGAGGCCGATGATTTCCTTGCGCTTCTTCTTGTCTTCGATGATGGGCATGACGGGCTCGCTGTGTAAGACGTAGGTCTGCCCGGCCGGGATCATCCCGCCGGACCTCTGATTCTAGCGGGATTCTCCCCCGGCGAGGGACGTGGATTCCTGTATCATCTCGCCCACGTGGTGACGAGGGACGAATCGGCCGTGACCGCCCGGCGCATCTCGCGCGCCGTCGTGCTCGCCCGCGGCCTCGGCACCCGCATGCGTCGCGGTGACGCCGCGGCGGCCCTCGACCCGGGGCAGGCCTCGATGGCCGACGCCGGCCTCAAGGTGCTGATGCCGGTCGGCCGGCCCTTCCTCGACTACGTCATCGCGTCGCTGGCCGACGCCGGCATCGATGATGTCTGCCTGGTCATCGGCGCCGAGCACCAGGTGATACGCGACCGCTACGAGCGCGACTGCCCGCCCGGGCGCGTGCGGGTGCACTACGCCGTCCAGGACGCGCCGCTCGGGACGGCCCACGCCGTGCTCGCCGCGGCCGATTTCATCGGCGACCACGACATCCTCGTCGTCAACGGCGACAATCTCTATCCCCGCGCCGCCCTCGAGGCCGTCCTGCGCGCCGCCCCCCCCTCGCTGGCGGCCTTCGGCGCCACGGCCCTGACCGCAGACGGTCTCATCGAGCCCGAGCGCATCGCGGCGTTCGCCCTCGTGGACGTCGATGCCCGGGGCTTCCTGCGCGACATCGTCGAGAAACCCCCGCTCGAGGCCGTCTGCGGGCGCGATCACCGGGTCAGCATGAACCTCTGGGCGTTCACGCCCGGCATCGTTGACGCCTGCGCCCGCATCCCGCGGTCGCCGCGTGGCGAGTTCGAGTTGCCCGATGCCGTGCGCTACCTCATGCGCGACCTCGGCATCCCCGTCACCGCCGTGGCCGTCGATGCCCCCGTGATCGACCTGTCGACCCGGGCCGACATCGCCCGCGTCCGCGAGCGCCTCGCCGGCATCGAGGTGCGCCTGTGACCCCGCCGTTTGAACGGAGCCTGCTCGACCGCGGGATGTCGCCGCACGCTGCCGCACGGGCCGAGGCGATGTTCCTCCGTATCGAGAACGCCCTGGCCTCGATGGACGCGGCCGGCCAACCCGCGACCCGGTGGTTCGTGCCGGGGCGCATCGAAGTGCTGGGCAAGCACACCGACTACTGCGGCGGCCGGTCGCTGCTCGCGGCGATCGACCGTGGCTTCTGCCTCGTCGCGCGCCCACGCGCCGATCGCACCATTCGCGTCATCGACGTCGCACGCGAGCGCGCGGTCGTCCTCACGCTCGATCGGCAGGACGACGGGCACGACCCGTGGATGACGTACCCGCGCGCGGTGGTGCGTCGGCTCGTGCGCAACTTCCCGGAGATCTCGCATGGCGCCGACGTGGCGTTTGCGAACGACGTGCCGAGCGCCGCGGGCATGAGCACCTCGAGCGCCCTCATCGTCGCCGTCTTCCTCGGCCTCGCGCATGTCACGCGCATCGTCGAACACGAGCGCTTTCGCGACGCCATGCCCACGCTGGCCGACGTCGCCGCCTACGCCTCGACCCTCGAGAACGGACAGACCTACAAGCAACTCGCCGGCGACACCGGCGTCGGCACGGCCGGCGGCAGCCAGGATCACACCGCCATCCTGTGCGCCAGGCCGAGCGCC
>JAEUQQ010000134.1 GCA_016789685.1 Acidobacteriota bacterium
CGCCGCCCCGCCCAATCTCGGGGTTCCTCGACGTGGCAAGGGCGGACGTGCGCTCGGCGGCCAGCCTACGCGCCTCCGGCGTAGGGGCGCATCATGATGCGCCCCGGTGCGGGGCACGGCGGCGACATTCTGCCGGGGGGCGCACCATGGTGCGCCCCTACGCCGGAGGCCTCGTAACAACCTCGGGGTTCTTCGACAGGACAGGGCCGTCCGTGCGCCCGGCGGCCAGCCCACGCCGGCGGCCTCGCACAATCTCGGGGTTCTTCGACATGGCAGGGCCGTCCGTGCGCCCTACGCGAGCTCCGCGTACAGCCGCGCCTCGGCGTCGGGAAGGTCGAGGCCATGCCTGAGGCGCATTGTCGCCACGCCAACAGGGGCGGGGTAGGCCTGCCCCGAACTCCGTCGAGGCTCGACGTAGTCGATGACCTCGAAGAGCGCGTGGCACGCCTGTTCGTACGATACGCCGGCCAGGTCGCGGATGTAGCGGATCGAGCGGTCGATCAGCTTCAGGTTGCTGGGCACCACCCAGATCATGCGGTTGCCCAGCACGCGGCCCATGCGCACCATCACCGAAGTCGACAGCGCGTTGAGCACCATCTTGGTGGCTACCCGCACGAGCGGATCCAGCAGGAACGGTTGGTCGGGCACCTCGATCTCGACGCGCGCCGACGCCTCGCGCGCAGCGTCGGTGCCGGCGAGGCGCGTCAGCGCCTCTGCCGTGCCGACGGCGATGAGCGAAACGCCCGCGCCAGCGTCACGCGCGTCACGCAGGCACCCGGCAATGGTGCCTGACGCCGACAGGTGGTCGAGGTCGTCCCGCGTCACGACGGCGGTCGCACCATCCCCCGCACGCATCGGCCGATGGGGCAGGCCGTCCATCCCGATGCGGAAGCGCATCAGGTCGTGGTGTCCGATCTCGCTGAGGATGGCCGCCTGTCGATCGGCTGCGTCCTCGTCGAGCAACGCGCGCAGGTCGTCGGCGGTCCACTCGATGGTCTGCGGTGCGCGGCGCAGGAGCCGTTCCCACGCCGCTTCCGACGTGGCCGCCGGTGTGAACAGGAACGCCCACGAGTCGGCGGCGCGCGTGTCGTCCCACTTCCGGAACGACGGCAGGCAGAAGGTGGGGCTGCGCTCCGTCGTGTCGGTGAGCACGTCGATGGCGAGGCGGTCGGCGAAGTACGACACGCGCCCGCCGGCGCGGTACACCCTTTCCTCGGCGCAGACGATCGCGTCGAGCGCGTCGAGCCCCCGTGGCGCCGCCAGGTGCCGGTGCACCGCCTCGAGTCCCTCGCGCACGGCGCGGGGCACTGCCGAGGCCGGGTCCATCGAGGCGTCACGGGCACCCGTCTGATCCAGCACGGTGCGCAGCGACATCTCGAGCACGGTGAGCATCACGAGCAGCTGGATGCTGGTGGCCTGCATGCGGGTCGAGCCCGTGACGGCCATCGGCCCGGTTGCCAGGTTGACCTTGCGGATGCGCGCGTCGTCGATGATGTCGCGGCTGCGCTGCACGTGTTCGCGCAGGATGTCGTCGGGGTTGTTGTAGACGAACACCACGTCGGCGCCCGCGTCGAGGCCTTCCCAGGCGGTGCCGATCACGAACGACGTCTCGCCGCCCTCGGTGATGGCGAAGACGACATCGCCGCGCGCGACGCCGAGATCGGCGATCTGGCGGCGGCCGAAGGGCGCGAAGTCCTCGAACCCCTCGACCGACTTGATCAGCGCATAGTCGCCGCCGGCCATCACGCTGAACGCCCGGTGTTCCCAGGCATCAGGTGAGGGCGCGTCGAGCCCGGACGCGCGCCGCTGCTGCCAGAACCCGCGCCAGATCGAGGCCAGCTGGATGCTCAGCCGCCCGGTGGCGCCGCACCCGGTGAAGAACAGGCGGCCGCCTGCGAGCAGTGACCTGGTCACGAGGTCAGCCAGGCGCCCCGGACTCTCGCTGCGCGACCAGCGATCGAAGGTCTCGACGACGTCGCGATCGACGTCGAACAGCATCGCGAGGCCGTCGGCCGCGCGCCGGCGGGCGGCGTCGCTGAGCGTGGTCGACCTGGGGTGCGGCGACTCGGTGAGCAGGTGCCCGAGGCGGAACTGCGAAGCGTCGATCAGGAACCGTTCGGCCCGCTGGGCGGGTGTCGCTGGGGATCTCGACATGTCGTCCGTGGCGAGGCTATCACGCCAGCGCCTGAGCTTGCCCGAGCGGCGGGGCGGGCGCCGGACGGGCGAGCGTCGCCGGCGGCCGAGCGTCGCCGGCGGCCGACGCGGTGGCGCGCAAGTACGCGATGATGTGCCCCCATCCCCCAGGAGGCTGCCCGTGCCGCGTTCCGAGTCGGTGTCCGTTCCCCGCGCGTCACGCTCCGTCATGCCGGCGCGCGCCGGCGTGCTGATCGCGGCCGCAGGGATTGCCGCCTGGGTTGCCACCGGGCGCGCGCAGTCGCGGCACCCGTTCGGGCTTCCCGCCCCCGGGGTGGCACAGCCGTCGGCCACCGTCTCGGTGGTGCCGGGCTCGCGCGCGCAAGGGTGGCTCGCGCAGGGGCGGTCCGAAGTGCTTGCGCGGCACGGGATGGTGTCGACCAGTGATCCGCTGGCGGCGCAGGCCGGACTCGACATCCTGCGGCAGGGCGGCAACGCCATCGATGCGGCCGTGGCGGCCGCGGCGGTGCTCGACGTGACGTCGCAGAACGACACGGGGATCGGCGGCGACCTGTTTGCACTCGTGTGGGTCGCGAAAGAGAGGAAGCTCTACGGCCTGACGTCGGCGGGCTGGGCGCCGGCGGGGTGGACGCCGGAGTTCTTCACGAAGACGCTCGGGGTGAAGTCGGTGCCGGCGACCGGCGTCAACGCGGCCACGGTGCCCGGCGCGATCGCAGGATACGACGCGTTGCTGTCGCGCTTCGGATCGATGACGTTCAAGGAGACGTTCGAGCGCGCGGCGCGCGTGGCCGAGGAGGGCTGGGGACAGGCCGAGCGGCGCCACGCCGACCTGCGGGGCGCGCTCAATGGCTTGCGCGCCGACGCCGACTCGACGGCCGCGTTCCTTGCGGGCGACGAGGCGCCGGCGCTGTATTCGATCATCAGCAATCCCGGGCTCGCGCGGGCGCTGCGGACGATCCAGCAAC
>JAEUQQ010000145.1 GCA_016789685.1 Acidobacteriota bacterium
AGCAGGATGGCCGCATCGTCCACCGGGATCGCGTACTCGAACTCCGCGCGCGACACGCCCGTGGTCAGGCCCTTGATGGTCAGCTTGGCCCGTGTGCCCTCGATGCGCACGCGGACGACCCGTTCCTTCTGCGAGTTGAGGTAGCCCTGCTTGAAGTGGGTCCCGGGATCCCGCGGCTCCCAGACGTCGCGTTTCACGAGGTACTTCCGCTCGATTTCTCTGCCCATGGTCTCGTCCCCGCCTTGCCACGTGCGCCTGCGCCGCGCAGGCGCACACACGCAGGACCGGCAGCGAGACTCGCGGGGCAGACGACCCGCGAGCCGCACCGCCGCATGCCCGGCCTCGCTAGAACGCCAGCTGGTAGCGCACCGCGAAGGTCACGAAATCGTCGCCAAGGATGACCGTCTGGCTCGTGCTCGTGCCCGCGGGAATCGGTGCCCAGTCCTTGCCCGGCTTCGCCCACTTGTTGTTGTCGACCCTGGTCACGTTGAACATGAACCGGTGGTTGGCGTTGACGAACCACGTGAGGCCACCCGCCAGGTTCGTCGCCGCGCCGCCGCGGATCGGATCGACCGACGTCTCGTCGTCGAGATCGAGCGTGCTGAACCGCACCGCCAGTTCCACGGCACCGAACGGCTTCTTCGGGATCACGCGGCCGAACTCGCCCTCCGACACCGAGTACGGACGCCGCTCGCCCGTCAGGAACCAGCTGACCTGCCCGTAGTAGCCGCTGAACGAGTGGTCGGCGTACGTCGCGACCGGCGTCGACAGCCGGTTGACTTTCGTCGTCTGGTACTCGCCCTGGACGTTGACGGGGCCGAACACGCCGGCCACTTCGACACCGAGCTGCGTCGTGTTGTCGACGTACTTCATGTCACCCGTGCTGAGGAACTTCGCGCGGCTCACGTGCGTTTCGGCGCGCGAGTCGAGCTTCACGATCCGGCTGGCGTTCAGGCGATCGGGCAGGTCGGCCCCGCTGGTGGCGATCTTCGCGGCATCCGGCTTCCGCCAGGCGGCCGCGGCGCCCACGTGGAACACGCGCCCCTTCTCGTTGAGCGGCGCCACCGTGGCGCGACCGACGAACGAGTACCCCTGGCTGGTGCCGGCTCCACCGCCCGTGAGCGAGTCCTTGTCGTTGAAGTCGCCGGCGGCCTGGCCGAAGATGCCGCCCGAGAACTGGTAGTGCCTGCCCCACCGGCTGTAGCTCAGGCCCATCAGGCGATCTGGTGCCCAGGCATCGATGTAGGGCCGCTCGATGAACGTGATGTTCTTCGACGACGTGAGCGTCTCGAGGCCGAAGGGCGCCTTGTGGTTGCCGACCCGGATCAGGCTGTTCTCGAACCCGGCGTACCCCATCCACATGTCCTTCATCTCGACCAGGTTGTCGGCGATGTCCATGTCGATCTCGGCCAGCCAGGTCCTGAAGAGCGTGGCCTTCAGGCCGATGCGCGCGCGCCGCACCTCGAATCCCGTCGGCAGTCGGTTGTCGGCACCCGAGTAGGTCGCCGCATCGAGGTTGACCCGGCCGTCGAGCCAGTACTTGAAGTCGCCGTTGGCGCTCGACGCCACCAGGTAGCCGTTGTCGTAGAACCCGGTCAGGCCGACCGGTTCCATCTCGCGTTCCTGTTCTTCGTTGTTCATCAGGCGCGCCTTCGGCGCCTCACGCTCCTTCATCAGGGCGTCGATCCTGGCCTCGAGTTCCTTGATGCGGCGCTCGAGTTCGGCCGTCGATGCCGTTGCCGGGGTGGGCTGCTGATTCTCGGGCGCCTTCGACAGTTCGTTGACCGCCCGCTCGAGTCGATCGAGCGTCGCCGCCGCGTCGCCCGGGGCCACCGCCGCCGGCGTCGTGGTCAGTGAGGCGACCTTCTGCTCGAGTTGTGCCAGGCGCGTGGCGGCGTCTGCAGCGTCCTGGCCCTGCGCCTGTGCCGACGCCGGGCCCAGCGCGAGGACGCACACGATGATGGACGTCGAAAAACGGGATCTCATGAATTCCTCCGACAAGATGAAGACCGCGCGCTGACGCGCCGCGGCTGGCGTCCACCCGGTGAGTGGCCTGCCGGAGGAAACGGTAGGGAAAAGCCGTGCCAACCACCGCGCCAGGCGAAACACGGCGGAGATCGGAGGAATCGCGCCACCGGCACGAAGCGCGGGCACGTGCCGTGCGGTTTTCCGCACGTGCTGTGCGGCGATCCGCTCATCGCTCGGGCAGGCCGATCCCCAGGGCCTTGAGGCGGTCGTACAGCGTGCGCCGGGCGACACCGAGCAGCCGCGCAGCCTCGGCGACGTTGCCGTGCGCGCGCTGCAGCACCCGCTCGATGTGCCGACGCTCGTTGTCGCGCAGCGAGAGCGTGTCGTCGCCGGCGTCGGCCGCCGCCGCCCGTTGCGTCAGCCCCAGGTCGCCCGCCTCGAGGCGTTCGCCGCGCTGCAGGATCATGGCGCGCTCGAGCACATTGGCGAGTTCGCGGATGTTGCCCGGCCACGCGTACGCGACCAGCGCGGCCTCGGCATCCGCGTCGAGCACGACGCCCGGCTTCCCCATGCGCGACCCGATGCTGCGCAGGATGGCCTGGGTGAGCACGGGAATGTCGTCCTTGCGCTCGCGCAGGGGCGGGATGCGCAGGCTCAGCGTGCTGACCCGGTAGAACAGGTCGTCGCGGAACTTCTTCGCGCGCACCTGGTCTTCGAGGTCGAGGTTCGTGCTCGCGATCAGGCGGATGTCGACCTGCCGATCGCGCACGGCACCGAGGCGCCTGAACGTCTTCTCTTCGAGGGCCTTGAGCAGGCGGGGCTGGATCGCGAGGTCCATCTCGCCGATCTCGTCGAGGAAGACGATGCCGCGATGGGCCACTTCGAGCAGCCCCTGCTTCGACGCGACCGCGCCGGTGAACGCGCCACGCTCGTAGCCGAACAGCTCCGACTCGAGCAGGTCGCGTGACAGGCTCGCGCAGTTGACGTTCACGAGGGGCTCGTCGGCGCGCGGGCTGTGCTGGTGAATCCACCGCGCGAGCACGCCCTTGCCCGCCCCGGTCTCGCCGAGGATCAGGATGGGGCTGTCCCAGTCGAGCATCCGGCGCGCCTGCTCCTCGAGTTGCCGGATCGATCCACTCGACCCCAGGAAGGGATCCGGCGCCCCGGGCTGCTCGCGCACGGCCACCGCCTGCCGCCGCCTGACCTGCCGCTGTTCGACGAGCCGCTGCACGAGCACGAGCAGCGTCCGGGCATCAACGGGCTTGGTGAGGAACTGCTCGGCGCCTTCCTTGATCGCACGCACCGCGAGGTCGATCGAACCGTGCGCGGTCAGGATGATGAACGGCGTGTCGTCGTTCGCACGCTTCACCTCGGGCAGGATGTCGAGCGACGTGCCATCGGGCAGGCTGTAGTCGGCGATGACCACGTCGGGCGTCGAACACCGCAGCTGGTCGAGTGCCTCGCGGCACGACTCGGCTTCGTCGACCTCGAACCCGTTGGCCCGGAGGAACGCCGCGATACCGTGCCTGACCGCGCTGTCGTCTTCGAGCAGCAGGGCACGCCTATTGGCCACCTGTCGCCTCCTGCGTCACCGCGTGGCGCGGCCGCGGCAGCCTGACGCGAAGCGTCGCGCCGCCGCCCGGCCGGTTGGCGGCGGCCACGCTGCCGCCGTGTTCCTCGACCACCCGCTTGACGATCGACAGCCCGAGCCCGGTGCCCCCGCGGCGCCGCGTGAAGAACGGTTCGAAGGCGCGCGCGAGCGTTTCGGCATCGAAGCCGGGGCCCTCGTCCTCGACCGACACCACCGACCACTCGTGACCGACGCGCAGTTCCGTCTGGACCGACACGCGCACCGTCCCGCCGGCCGGCGCGTGGTGCAGGGCGTTCTCGAGCAGGTTCCGGAACACCTGGTGCATGCGTACCTCGTGCAGCGGAAGCACCAGGGCATCGTCCTCGAGCGTGATGTGCACGGCACACCCGCGCTCGCGCGCGAGGTCCTGGCACGAGCGCACGGCGTCGTCGAGCAACGTGCGCAGCTGGCACGGCGTCGCACGCAGCGTGCGGGGCTCGCCGTAGTCACGCAGGTCGGTCATCAGGTTCAGGATCCGCTGGCAGCTCTCGCGCAGCGCGCCGACAAACGGCCTGAACCGCGGTTCGTCGCCGAACGTGGCCTCGAGCGCGTCGAGGTTCACGCCGATCCCGAAGGCAGGATTCCGCATCTCGTGCACGACGCCACCGACGAGCGCGCGCAGCGATTCCTCTGCGCGGCGCCGCTCCGTGATGTCGGTGCACAGGCCCGCGATGCGCGCCGGGCGCCCCTCGTCACTCCAGCGCACGACCTTGCCCACGTCGAAGAGCCACAGCCAGTCGTCGGTCCCCGTGCGGATGCGATACTCGGCCTGGAAGCGCGGCACGTGGCCGTCGAGGTGCAGCCGGATGGCGCGATCCACGCCCGTGCGGTCGTCGGGGTGGATGCGGGCGAGTCCGGCCTCGAGCGAGTCGTCGACATCACCGGCCGAGAGACCCAGCATCTCGAACCAGCGCGGGCTGCGGTAGACCCTCGCCTGCAGCAGGTCCCAGTCCCACAGCCCCTGTTGCGTGCCCTCGAGCGCGTGGGCCAGCCGCTCCTCGCTGGCGCGCAGCGCCGCCTGCGCCTCGGTGAGGACCGTCGTGTCGCGCGAGATCCCCGCGACGCGATGGATGCGTCCCCACTTGTTCCGCACCGGCATGAAGATGGTCTGGAAGCTGCGGGTCCGCCCGCCGAGCGACTGCTGTTCCTCGAACTGCAACGGACGCCCCTCGGCCAGCACCTGGCCGAGATGATCGCGCATCACGGCGGCGGCCGGGGCCGGGAGGCA
>JAEUQQ010000160.1 GCA_016789685.1 Acidobacteriota bacterium
TGCCTGACGTTGCGGACGTTGTACGAAAGGGGGATCGCCATGGTGCGTTACACCTGCCGCAGGGTGTCGGTGATCCCCGCGCGATACGCGATGCTCGCCGGCACCACGCCCGCGAGGAAGCCAATCAGGATCGACACGCCCAGACCCAGCAGCGCCACGTGCGAAGGCAACCCGCCCCCGCCGCCGAGGAACAGCTGGCCCACCATCGGTGCGTTCATGAGGATCTTGATCAAGCCCGCCCCCAGCAGCAGGCCAAGGGCGCCGCCCATGATGCCCAGCACCAGCGACTCCACCAGGATGAGCGACAGCACGAGTTCTCCGCTGAACCCCAGCGTCTTGAGCACGGCGATCTCGGTCCGGCGTTCTCGCACCGCCATGCTCATCGTGTTGGCCGACACCAGGAGGATCGTGAACGTGACGGCTAGGCCGATGGCGTTGAGCAGCAGCGAGAGGTTGCCCGCCTGCGAGATGAAGCCGGCCACGAAGGCGCTCTCGGTCTCGGTCTTCGTCTGCGCGTCGGAGTTGTCGAACAACGCGTCGATCGCGGTGCCGATTTCGGCTGCGCGCGACGGGTCGTCGACCTCGACGACGTAGGTGCCCGCGCTGATCCGCCGGTTCGTCGACTCGTAGAGGTAGTCGTAGTGGAAGAAGAAGCTCGACAGGTCTGTGCCGGGGTGCTTGACCAGGTCGGCGTCGTAGATCGCCCGCACGGTGAACTCGAAGGGCCTGCCGATCCGGTAGGGCGGGATGGTGCTCTCGAGCGGAATCGTGTCGCCAATCTTCCCCCCGTACGTCTCGGCGAGGTTGCGGCCGATGATGCACCCCCGCCGGTCGGCCATCAGCGCCGCGAGCTGGTCGGGCGGCACCTGCATCTCGGGATACATCGCGAGGTACTCGCGCATGTCAACCGCGAAGTTCGCGAAGAAGTTCTTCGGATCCTGGTAGATGCCGTTGAACCACGAGGCGTTCGCGACCGCGCGCACGCCGGGCACCGCGGCGATGCGTTCCTGGTACGACAGCGGCAGCGAGAAGACGAGGCTCACCTTGTGCCGCGTCCACAGGCGCGACGCGCCCGCCGAGCCGAGGCTGGCGTTGATGCCTGCGAGCACCGCCTGCAGTGCCACGAACAGGAAGATGCAGACGGCCACGCCGAGCACGGTGCTCGTCGTCCGGATCCAGTTCCGCCTGAGGTGCTTGAGGATGTAGGGCAGGTACTTCATGGCCGCCTCAGTTGGTCAGGACGCCCTTGTCGAGGTGCTTCTGCGCGTGCGCCCGCGCCGCGGCGCGCGGATCGTGCGTCACCATGACGATGGTCTTGTGGAAGTCGCGGTTGAGCGTGTCCATCAGGTTGAGGATTTCCTCGGCGCTCTTCGCGTCGAGATCGCCCGTGGGCTCGTCGGCGACGAGCACGTCGGGATCGGTGACGATGGCTCGCGCGATGGCGACGCGCTGTTCCTGCCCGCCCGACAGTTGCCGCGGGTAGTGCGTCGAGCGGTCGGCGAGGCCGACCACGCGCAGGGCGGTCATCGCGCGCTCGCGCCGCTGGCTGCGCGAGAGCGACGTCAGCAGCAGTGGCAGCTCCACGTTCTCGAGCGCGGTCAGCACCGGGATGAGGTTGTAGAACTGGAAGATGAACCCGACGTGCCGCGACCGCCACTTCGCCAGCGCGCCCTCGGAGAGGCGCGCCACGTCGGTGCCTGCGACGATGACCTCGCCCGACGTCGGCCGGTCGATGCCCGCGATCATGTTCAGCAGCGTCGTCTTGCCCGACCCGGAGGGACCCATCAGTGCCAGGAACTCGCCGTGCGGGACCTGCAGGTCGAGTCCGTCGAGCACGGTGATGGCCTGCGTGTCGCGGGTGTAGATCTTCCGCACCTTGCGGACGTCGACCGAGACGCCACCGGTGCCTGGCCGCGCGGCGGCCTCCTGCGTCATGACATCTGTGGCCATGGGGACTCCTCAGTCCTGCTTCACGCGGATGGCGTCGCCATCCTTCAGTGTCTCTGCCGGGCGGCGCACGAGGG
>JAEUQQ010000165.1 GCA_016789685.1 Acidobacteriota bacterium
CAGGGCCGCAAGATCAATGCGGTGCTCAAGACCTATGCGGGCGAGCACGAGTGGAAGGTGTGGCGTCACTCGCTCGCCGACATGGCGCCGCTCCTGTTCCGCTGACGCGACGAGGGGGTCACGTCTTTCATTGCAGCAAAACGCAAGACCTGGCACCTCGGGGCCAGGTCTTGCGAAATGCTGCAATGAAAGACGTGACCCCGCCTACGCGGTGCGGCGGCGGCGCCAGGTGCGCCAGCGGCGCCACGAGAGGGCCGCGCCGGTGTAAGCGAGCACGCAGGCCCCGAGTGACGCGATGCCCGCGATCGTCTGGCCAAACGCGCCGAGCACCTCGCCGGTGTGCGCGAAACGCAGGACCGTGCGCCAGCGCCGGCCCCGTGAGCCGTCGGCGAAACGCTCGACCTTCACCACGTTGCCGCCGCGATCGATCGTGACCGTATCGCGTTTCTGTGGTTCGCCGCCCATGCCCGCATCCACCGAAAACACGACGGGCGCAGCGGCATCGCGCGGCAACCGTGCCGAAATGGCCCTCCAGTCGGTACGGTGCGCCTGCGCGGTGGCCACCAGCGCGTCGAGACCGCTCCACGAGGCCGCCGTGGGCCCGCCAGCGTCGCGTCCGCCCGGTTGAGGCCCTGGCGGGCGCCCCCCTGCCGCCGGCGTGTCGCCCGCGGCGCGCAACACCAGGTTGCTGGCCCACGGGTACGAAATCACCACGCCGGCAAGCACGACAACGA
Source organism: Acidobacteriota bacterium (assembly GCA_016789685.1). Taxonomy (GTDB): domain Bacteria; phylum Acidobacteriota; class Vicinamibacteria; order Vicinamibacterales; family JAFNAJ01; genus JAEUQQ01. The sequence continues at coordinate 735 of JAEUQQ010000165.1, forward strand.
ACAGCGGCACCGCGCACCAGAATCCGATGACGTGGTGCCAGTTGAAATCGCGCGCCCACGACGACCCGCCGCGCTTGAACCACAGCACGTTCTTGAACTGCGGCCAGGTCCACCCTCGCGGAAGCCACAAGTAGAGGCCGCTGACGACGATCAGCAGGAACGCGAGGTTCGAGGCGCCAGTGGTCGCCTTCCCCACGGCGCGCGCGGCACCCTCGCGCGCCAGCCACCGGTGCCAGTCGGTCATGCTGCGGAAGAACTGGTGCGTGCCCGCCGACCCCTCACCAAGCAGGGCACCGGTGTAGGGATCGATGAAGGTGGTTCGCTCGCCGCGCCCGCCGGGATTCGGACTCGACACCGAGGCCGGCACGCCCGTGTCGGCGCGCACCGTCAGCGAGGTGGGCGCGAGCCCGGCCGCCACTGCCGATGCCAGTAACCGCTCAGGCGACTGGACCGGCATCGGCACGTCAGGCGGCCGGTAGCCGGTGGCCCGGGTGTCGGCCCACAGCAGCATCTGCTTCTCGTAGGTCAGCAGCACGCCGGTCACCGACATGACCAGGACGATGAGGCCGGCCACGAGGCCCGCCACGAGGTGACACCAGAAGAGCACGGTTCGCACTGTTTTCATGGTTCTCGCGCGTTCGTCAGGGCTGGAGAAAGCGCGGCGAGTCTACACCACGGTCGAGCTCGGCGCCGGCGGATTCAGTGGCATACCGCCGCACGGTCAGTTCTGCGCCACGGAAGCGGACGGCCGGGCGGCCCGGCGACACCTGCGCCCACGGCCCAGCCGGGTGCGCGCACGCCTGCGCTAACATCAGCGCGTCGCGCTGGACCTCGGGCCGATCGATCCACGCACGCGCCATTGCACGCTCACACTGCAGATCGCGCCACACAGGGATCCCCCGTCATGCGTTCGCGACACGTCCTCGTCACCGCCGTCGCCTTCTCACTGTGCTGCCTGCCACGCGCGGCCGGCGCGCAAGCCAGCCTGCAACCGGACGACGTCGTCAACGGCTACACCGGTGTCACGTTCGACACGCGCAGCCACGCCTACGACTACCTCGTGGACGGCAGCCTGGCGCAGCACGATCCGGCGCGGAAGATGTACAAGACGGTCGAAGCCGCCTACGAGGCGGCCCCGGCTGGAACACCTGGTCGTCCGACGGTGATCGGCATCAGGCCCAACGTGTACCTGTTACCGGGCAGCGGCCCGAACACCGGCCTCACGATCACCAAGGACGACATCACGCTGGTCGGCCTGACCAACGACCGCCGCACCGTCGTGATCGCCGACAACCGCGGCAACCAGCAGGGCGCCGGCCCGCTCGGCGCCTCGAACAACGGGTTCACGATGATCGTGAAGGCCAACGGCTTCACGGCGATGAACCTGACGATCCTCAACTACTGCAACATCGATTACGACTACCCCGGCACCCCCGGGAGGAGCCTGAAGAAGCGCTCAGACGTGATCACGCAGGCCGTGGCCCTGCAGTCGCAGGGCGACCGGCACGTCTACTCGCACGTCGCCGTCCTCAGCCGCCTCGACACGTGGTTCCTCTCGACGACCCGTGCCTACCTGACGCACGTCTACGTCGAGGGCACCGAGGACTTCATCGGCGGCGGCGAGATCAGCCTCTGGGAAGACTCCGAGATCCGCACGTACTGGCCGAAGGGGATCCTCTTCACACGCGGCGCGGTGTTCGTGCGGACGGTGTTCAAGGCCGTGCAGGGGATGGAGTTCTACAAGGTGATCGGCGAACCCATCGCACTGATCGACTGCGTGGTTCCCGTCAGCACGCGCGAGGCGCGGGTCGCCTGGATGGGCTGGAAGGTGCCGCTGCGCCAGAACGCCTACTCGCTCACCTACCGCACGACGGATGTGAGCGGCAGGCCCGCGACAATCGCCGACGGGCTGTCGGATCCTCCGACGTTCAACCTGTCGCGTGAGATTGGTGCTCGCGAAGCCCGCGCCTTCAACGCCTGGAACCTGCTGCGCGCGACACCCTCCGGCGTGGACGACGGTTGGGACCCGGCAGGAGCCAGGAATGCGCACGACAACCTCGCGCTCGGCGAGCAGGTGTTCCGGATCGCGATGACCAACGGCACGCCGTCTATCCGGACGGGAGGCGCGAGCGCCACGATCGAGGTCAAGGTGTCGCCGGCCCGCGCGCAGGGTGTCGCGATCGCGTGGACGACGGCGTCACCCCTGGTGACACTGGGCAGCACTGTCGGCGATCGCGTTACCGTCACCGGCAACAACACGACCGGCCGCGCGCAGTACGTCGACGTCACGGCCACGGCGCCCAACGGATTCTTCGCCACGGCACGCGTCTTCGTCGAGCCGGCGTACACCGCGCCGCCAACGTTCTCGCGCCTGCCGTCGATCTCGCCGCCGTCGGGCGGCCGTGCGTCGGTCACGTACGCGCTCGACATGAAGGACCGCGACGATCGTTCGATCGTCACCTGGTATCTCTGCGACGACGAGGCCTGCGCCACGCCGCGGCCCATCGCCGTGAGCCGCGACAACGTCCCCGAGGCACACGTGGCGCTCGTGCCTGGCTTCGCGGGCAGGTACCTGCGCGTCGGCGTCAGGCCCAGGCACGACATCAGCGAGCCCGGCCCCGAGGTGTTCGCGACGGCGGCCCAGCCGATCGCCCGCGACGACGTCGCGGGCGCAACGATCACGATCGCGCCGCGCGCGTTCGTCGAGGCGCCCACGACGACGTTCGTGTCGGGAACGTGGAACGTGCAGGGCACGTGGCGCACCGCGGCCGACGACCAGTACGTCGGCGGCTACGGCGTCTTCGGCACGTCGGCCGATGCGTCGCTGGTCTACCAGCACGACCAGCCGGTCGAACGCATGTCGATCCGCCTCGTCATCACGCCCGACAAGGCGACCGGACAGAGCTTTGCGATCCCCGGTTCACCAGCCGACACGCACAGCGGGCTCAACAGCGACATCTACATCAAGTACGACCCTCGCACGAAGACCGGGTACTCGTTGCGCGCGTGGCGGACGACGCAGTCGGCCACGCAGGTCATGTTCCAGTTCTTCAGGCACGTCAACGGCGTGTCGACGCCGCTCGACTCGCACCAGGTGCTGACCGGCGTGCTGAAGCCGAACGCCACGTTACGCGTCTCGGTGGACGGCACAGAGATCTCGGCCGACGGCCGGAACGAGACCGATGGCGACACGCTGACCCTGCGTGGCACGATCGAGCCCAACGCGTTCGGTGGCGCAGGCGTCCGGTGGCCGGGATCGGCCGGCGTCAACAGCCGGAACATCTTCAGCGTGATCGAGATCGCGTATCCAGACGCCGCGCAGGGCAGACGGTAGCGACCGGCAGAGGCGTTGCGGCATCGGCGCCGGGTCGACCGCGCCAGCCACCGTGACCCCATGTGCACGCCACGGAGTTCATTCGATGATCAGCCTCGAACGCTTCGCCCTCAACCGCATCACCGCCCCATCGCTCACCCTCCCGCAGTTCTACGATCTCGTCGCCGAACTCGGCCTCCACAAGGTCGAACTGCGCAACGACCTGGGTCGCGGTGACGTTCTCGACGGGATGACGCCTGCCGAGGCCACCGCACTCGCAGGATCGCGTGGCATCGAGGTGATCTCGATCAACGCGCTGCAGAAGTTCAACCTGGCATCGATGCGAGCGAACGCGGCAGGCGACCTCGAGCGGCTCCTCGACATCGCCGCGGGCGTCGGCTGCCCTGCAATCGTGCTCTGCCCCAACAACGACGGCACCGACGCGCGCGGCCAGGAACAGCGCGAGGCCGAAACCATCGACGCACTGGCAGCCTTCGGGCCCCTCTTCACGAGGCGAAGGGTGTTCGGCTACGTCGAGCCGCTCGGGTTTTCGATCTCGTCGCTCGCGTCGCTGGTGGTGGCGCAGCGGGCCATCCGCGCGTCGGGCTGCCGGTGCTACCGCATCGTGCTCGACACGTTCCACCACCACATCGGTCCAGACGACGAGGCGACGGTCGGGGGCGCCTACGACGTGGCGACGACCGGCCTCGTGCACGTGTCGGGCGTCGAGGCCGACATCCCGGCGGGCGAGTATCGCGACGAGCACCGCGTGCTGGTGGGCCAGGCCGACAGGCTCGGGAGCCGCCAGCAGATACGGCGCCTCGAGGCGCTCGGGTACACCGGCGACTACTCGTTCGAGCCGTTCTCACCCGCAGTGCAGCGGCTTGCCAGGCCGGAACTCCTCGCCGCGCTGAAGACGAGCCTGGCGTACCTGCGCGAATGAACGCGGGCGGCCCGGCAGGGGCCGCTCGACGGTCCGGCGCGCTAGCGGAACAGCCGCGGCGCGACGTCGCGCAGGTTCATGCGCCAGATCGGCCAGGTGTGGTCGTCGCGACGGCCCGGCCACAGCGGCTCGTACTCGGTGCGCTGGTACTCGTGCCTGATGCCATTGGCCGTGAGGAACCTGTCGAAGGCGTCGCTCGCGTCGACGAGGTGATCCTTCGTGCCGCAGAGGATCATCAGCAGCTTCATCTGCTGGTTGGTCTGCTGGGGGTTCGCGATCACGCTCGCGAACATCTTCTTGTACGTCTCTTCAGGGTAGCGGATCGCCGGTGACAGCCCGACGACCGACGCAAACAGTGCCGTGTTCTGCAGGCCGAAGCGCAGGGTCTGGCCGCCGCCCATCGACAGCCCCACGATCGCGCGGTTGTTGCGATCCGTCAGCGTGCGGTAGTGCGAGTCGACGTAAGGAACGATCTCGGTGTACAGCACCTGCTGCAGCACGTCGTTGTTCTTCTCGCGATCGATCTGCGCATTGGCCAGGACGTGCCCCCGCGGCATCACGATGATCATCGGCGTCGCCTTGCCCGCCGCGATCAGGTTGTCGAGGATGTAGTTGGCGCGCCCCTCCTCGATCCAGCCGCCTTCGAGGTCGCCCGATCCGTGCAGCAGGTAGAGCACGGGGTACTTCTCGCCGCTGGTCGCGTAGCCTGGCGGCGTGTAGATCCAGAGGTGACGCGTCTCGTTCAGCAGGCCTGACGGGTAGAAGTTGATCTCGACCTTGCCGTGGGGCACGGACGCGTCGGCGTGGAACTCCGGATAACCAGGCATGAGGAAGCGGTTGTTGTTGCCGCGCGGCCCGGCCTTGGTGCCGGCGTTCTTCTGATCCATGGTGGGGGCGCCATCGACCATGTAGAGGTAGGTGTACGCGTCTGGGCGGAGCCCGCTGAGGCTCGCGCTCCACACGCCCTTCTCGTTCTTCGTCATGGGAAGGAACTCCTTCCCGGCCACCGTGATCGCCTCGCCACGCACCTCGACCTTCCGGGCCTGCGGCGCGTACATGTTGAACGTGACGACACCGTCCTTGAACTCGACGGGCGTGAAGGACGGGATGTCCTCGGTGGGATCGGTGCGTGCGCCTGGCCGAGGCGTCTG
>JAEUQQ010000177.1 GCA_016789685.1 Acidobacteriota bacterium
CAGACGCCGCGCTCGCGGAACTCATCGCCGACTACGCCGACATCTCGGCGTTCCAGATCGCCGAGGTCTACAGCGTCCGTGGCGAGAACGATCGCGCCTTCGAGTGGCTCGAGCGTGCGTTCCGGCAACGCGACGGCGGGCTCTCGCAGGTGCCCAGCCACCCGCACCTGCGCCAGCTCGAGTCAGACGCGCGGTACCCGGTATTCCTGCAGAAGCTGGGCCTGCGCCGCTGACGCGGCCGCGCCCTGCGTGGCCCGCCTCTACGAGAGTGTCTCAGGCGGCCGTGATGGTCGCGACTGGTGACATGGTGCGGCTCCAGTGGTTACGGCACGTTGCGTGTTTCGAGGGGGCGGATGGTCGCGCGCGCGCTCATCGCCCCGCGACGCGACGCTGCGCATCGCTCACGAGGCCCTGCTCGTCGCCACCCTGCTTCATCGCGAGGAACTGCGCGTACGTGGCACTCGCGTCGGGGCTCAACAGCCCCTCCTGCACGCGCGCCTTGTAGTACAGCACCGGCGGAAACAGCCGATAGCTCGGCACATCGTCCAGGAGCACGGCGGTCGCTTCGCCGCGGCGCTTGAGGCACAGGTCGAACTCCGAGTCGGCCTCGGCAAACGCGCCGCCGGCAAGATAGGCGCGGCCGCGGCCGAAGTGCACGAGCCACGAGTCGGCGGCCCTCTGCGCCACCGTGAAGTGCTCGAGCGCCGCGCGCGGATCGTCGCGCGCGAGGGCCGCCTCGCCCTCGAGCAACGCGGCGTAGCTCTGCGACTCGCGATCGAGTTTCTTCGCAAGCGCCGCGGCGACCGCGAGCCCGGCCGGCAGGTTCCCCGACTCGATGGCCACGCGCGCCGCGAGGAACTGCACGCCCTCGTCGGTGGTGGCCGCAATCGCCGCGCGCGCGAGATCGGCGGCGTCGCGGGTGCGGCCCTGCAGCGCACGCACGTCGGCAAGCGTCGCCGTCAGCCGCGCCGCGCGCGACGCATCCTTCTCGGCCGCCCGCGCCGCCGTGAGCAGCCGGTCCGCATCCTTCAACCGCCCGCGGAACACCGCGAGATCCGCGAGTCCGGCGGCAGACATCCACGCCGCGGCGCCGGGGAGCTTCCCGAGTGCGCCGTATGTCGCCTCGGCCTCTGCCGGCCGGTCGGTGGCGAGCTGCGCGAGCGCGATCGCCAGGTGCGCCTTGGGGAACTCGGGGTTGATCTCGAGCACGCCGCGCGCCTGCTGTTCGGCGGTCGCGAAGTCGCCGGCATACATCGCGAACAGCGCCGCGTTGTTCTTGCGCTGCACGTTGCGCGGCACGAGCGCCGAGCCCTGCAGCCCGAGCTCGACGGCCCTGGCCATGTCGCGCCGGTAGAACTCGGCCAGCGCGAGGTTGCTCAGGCCCGCGCTGTCGGCGGGGAACTGCGTCAGCAGCGCCTGCAGCTCTTCGCGCGCCTTGTCTGGATTGCGCGTCAGCAGGTAGTAGCCCGCGCGCGTGCGGTACTTCTCGCGATCGGTCATCCGGTTGAGCCGCGCGAGCGCCTGCTTGTAGTACTCCTCGGCCTGGTCGCGCCGGCCAAGGCTGTTGGCCACCGCACCGAGCCCCGCGTACGCGCGGCCCATGTCGGCGTCGAGCGCCACCGCGCGCTGGTACGCGGCGTAGGCCTCGTCGTACTTGCCCGCCCACTGGAACTCCTGGCCCTCGGTGTACGCGCGCGCGGCGTCGAGCGACGCGGCGGTGAACGACTCCTCGTTGCGCCGCGCCGTCCCCGATGCTGCCGTGTCGCCGAGCCCACGGCGCACGCGCACGGCCAGATCGCCAACGGCCGCGAGCACGGCGTCCTTGTTGGCCGCGTCGGCGCTCCACGCGTCGAGCACCTTGTTCTCGTTGGGATCGACGAGGTTGACGGCCAGGCGGTAGCCGCTGCCCTTGCTCTCGATGGATCCGGTCAGCACGCGTCCCACGCCTTCGCGCAGCGCGATCAGCTTCGCGGTGGCTTCGTCGATGCCCTTCTCGGGCGCGAGCTGCGCAGCGAGCCGCAGGGCATCGCGACGCGGATACACGGTCACGAACGACGCGCCTTCGACGCCGACGGCCAGGGCCTGCTCGAGCACGCCGCCGAACGCGGCATCCTGCGTCGGGTTGGTGAAGTCAGAGACCAGCACCGAGACCGGCGGCACTGCGGCCGGCGTGAGCGTGGCCTGACGCGTCAGCCACACGGCGCTGACGACGAGGATGGCGACCAGCAGCACCATCCCCGCGATCGCCCGCACGCTGAAGCGCTTGTGCTGCGGCTCGGGCAGCGGATGCCCCTCATCGTCGAGCGACGCCAGCGCAGCGGCGAGATCTCCGGTGGTCTCGTAGCGGGCGCCGGGATCGGGATGCAGGCAGCGCGCCACGATCGCATCGAGCGCGGGCGGAATCCCGGGATTGACCGCGCGCGGCGAGGCCGGCGCCTGCTCCATCCGCGCCTTCAGCTCGGCGATGGGGCTGGCGTGGCTGGTCATCCGCCGCTCGCCGAGCAGCATGTCGTAGACGATCAGGCCAAACGCGTAGATGTCGGCGCGATGATCCACGCTGTCGGCGCGGGCCTGTTCCGGCGCCATGTAGTGCACCGTGCCGACCACGCTGCCCACCATCGTGAGGGCCGAGTGCTCGACGCGGCGCGGCGTCCGCGTGGCAGATGACGCGCCCGGCGGTGGCGTCGCGCCGGCCGCGAGGCCCGCGGGCGCCGGAGTGCCGCCCGCCTTCGTGCCGCCCGGGGTGCGCGTCGCGGGCGAGGGTGTCGCCTGGCCGAGTGCCGCCACCAGCCCCGTCGTGCGCGCCGACGCGCCTGTCGCTGGCGCATCGACGGTGCGTGCGATGCCGAAGTCCATGATCAAGGCCGTCCCGTCGTCCTCGATCATGATGTTGGCCGGCTTCAGGTCGCGATGGACGATGCCGACGTCGTGCGCGGCACGGAGGCCATCGACCACCTGGCGAGCAATGCCGAGCGTGCGCGAGACGGGCAACGTGCCTTCGCGCTTGAGCACGTGCGAGAGGTCGGCGCCCTCGACGTAGGGCATCGTGATGTACTTGATGCCGTCGAGTTCGCCGAGGTCGTGGATGCGCACGACGTTCTTGTGCGTTACCGACCGCGCGAGCAGCAGCTCGCGCTTGAAGCGCGCCTCGAGATCGCGCGCCGCGCGCGCGTCGCCCGTCAGCGGGCGAATCAGCTTGAGCGCGACCGCGACGCCGAGTTCGGCATCCCACGCCTGGTAGACGGCGCCCATGCCGCCGACACCGAGTTCCTTGATGATGTGATATCGCGTTCCTAATGCCTCGCCGCGTTCCGGAAGCCGGTTGCGGAACGTCGCGCCCGTGC
>JAEUQQ010000190.1 GCA_016789685.1 Acidobacteriota bacterium
GCCGCAGGTCAACGGCGTGCGCTCGGCGGCCACGTTCTCGTTTGGGGCGGGCAACCACGAGATCGAGCTGTTGCCCGACTTGTGCTTCGCGCGCGCGGTCGTGCACCTGGGCCTGTTCGACGAGCACCTGAACCTCTCGACCTCGCTCAGGGCGCGGCCCGTCTGGCAGATCCTCAGCGCGTTCGGCATGACGGTCGGCATCACGGGGTTGCCCCTGACGAACCCGGTGTTCCCGGTGCGGGGCTTCCTCGTCTCGGATCGCGCGCACACGGTGATCGACGCGACGAGCCCGGGGCAGTCGGGCGCGTTCGTCTATCCACGCGATGCGTTCGCCACGCCCTCGCCGTTGGGCGATGCGCCAGAGGCGCCAGACATCGACCCGCCGCAGTCGACACTCGATCCCGAGCGGCTCGCGCGGGGCCTGAGCCCGCGCGATGCCTGGTACCGCGCCATCGCCGCCGATCTCGAGGGGCGGTTCGATCCCCACCTGCGCGCGGTGCGCTTCGACGGCATCGACCAGGCGGGGCACTACTACCTGCGGTTTGCGCAGCCGCGCGCCTTTGGCGACGTGAGCGACGAAGACCGCCGCCGCCTCGGGATGGTGCTCGACCAGCAGTACCTCGCGATCGATCGCGAGATCGGCGAGCGTCTCGCGGCGCTCGGGCCCGACGACGTGCTGTTTGTCGTGTCGGCGTTCGGCATGGAGCCCGTGAGCGTGGGCAAGAGGTTGCTGGCGCGCCTGCTCGCCGAACCCGACATCACGGGCACGCACGAAGGTGCGCCCGACGGGTTCCTGATCGCCTACGGCTCGCGCGTGCGCCGGGCGCGGCTGCCGGTGGGATCGATCGCCGACGTGACGCCGACGCTGCTGTACATGCTCGGCCTGCCGGTCGGGCGCGACATGCAGGGCACCGCGCGCACCGACCTCTTCACCCGCGAGTTCTCGCAGACGCGGCCGCTGACGTTCATTCCCACCTACGACCGGTAGCCCGCCGCGCCGCGGCGGCGCATGGGAGGGGGCGGTCAACGGCCGACCCGCGGCGTGTTTCGCGCTCCCCCGCTCCACCTGCGCTACGCTGTCGCCATGCTCAGCCTCCTGTTCGCCCTGTTCGCGGTCGCGCCGCCCGTGCTCGCGCAGCCAGCACCGGCGCCAATGAGTCCCGCAGCGTTGTTCGAGCAGGGCGCCACGTGGGACGCCTTCATCGCCGCTGCCCAGGCGCGCGCCGACGAGTGGAAGGCCAACGCCGCGCGCAGCGCTCCGCCACGCGCGCTCGTGGATCGTCTTGCGGCCGCCGGCGGTGACCTGCGATTCCTCGTGGTCGCGGTGCACGCGTGCAGCGATTCGGCGCACACCGTGCCGTATGTCGCGGCCCTTGCGCGCGAGGCGCGCGTGCCCCTGCGCATCGTCGACGCGACGGTGGGGCAGCGTGTCATGGAGTCGTACCGGACGCCAGACGGGCGCGCGGCGACGCCGACCGTGGCCCTCCTGCGCGGCGATCGCGTGGTCGGCGCCTGGGTCGAGCGTCCCCAGGTGCTGCAGGCGTGGCTGCTCGGGCGCGCGGCCTCGCTGCCGATGCCGGAGCGCATGGCACGCAAGTTCGGCTGGTACGAGTGGGATCGCGGCGAGTCGACGCTCGCAGAAATCGTCGAGCTGGCCGAACGGCTGCGCTGACGTCCGGGCGTCGCCACGCGCTGTGCTACACTCTCGCCCGGCTCTTTAAGTGCGGTCCTGCGAGGCCGCGAAGAGGCGACACATGAGACACCTTCCGGTTCGACCCGCGTGGCGTACGCCTGCGGCCTCCCTCCCTTCCCGACAATCCGCTGTCTTCGTCGTTTCTGGCGCGAGGTGTCTATGACGACGCTCGTGATGGACGCCTCGCGCATGGCGCGGACGATCGCGCGCATCGCGCACGAGATTGCCGAGCGCCATCGCTCGCTCGAAACCCTCGCGTTTGCCGGCGTGCGCACGCGCGGCGTGCCGCTGGCGCAGCGCATCAGCCGGCAACTCGCCGAGATCGGCGGCGTCGAGGTGCCGGTCGGGATGCTCGACATCACCCTCTACCGCGACGACCTCATGCGCCAGCCCGTCGGTCCGCAACCGCTCGTGCGGCGCACCGAGATTCCGTTTTCGATCGACGACCGCCGCATCCTGCTCGTCGACGATGTGCTCTACACGGGACGCACCGTGCGGGCGGCCCTCGACGCGCTGATCGACTTCGGGCGCCCGAAGGCCATCCATCTCGTGGTGCTGGTGGATCGCGGTCACCGCGAGCTGCCGGTCAAGGCCGACTACGTCGGGAAGAACCTGCCCACGTCGCTCGAGCAGAGCGTGCAGGTGCGGTTCGTCGAGACCGACGGAGTGGACGAGGTCACGCTCCAGGGAGAGGCGTCATGAGCACGACGAACGAACCGGCGACGCTGCGCGGCAAGCACCTGCTCGGGATTGCCGACCTGACCCCCGAGGAGATCGTCCTCATCCTCGACACGGCCGACGCGATGAAGGAAGTCGGCTCGCGCGCCATCAAGAAGGTGCCGGCCCTGCGCGGGCGCACGGTCGTCAACCTGTTCTTCGAGCCGAGCACGCGCACGCGCACGTCGTTCGAGATCGCCGAGAAGCGCCTCAGCGCCGACACGCTCAACCTGGCGGTGGCCTCGTCGAGCGTGGTGAAGGGCGAGTCGCTGGCCGACACGGTGCACAACATCGAGGCGATGTCGCCCGACATGATCGTCATGCGCCACGCCTCGTCGGGCGCGTGCGAGTTCCTGTCGCGCATCTGCAAGTCGCGCATCGTCAACGCGGGCGACGGGATGCACGAGCATCCGACGCAGGCCCTGCTCGACGCCTACACCATCCGCAGCCACAAGGGCCGCATCGCCGGCCTCAAGGTCGCGATCCTCGGCGACCTTCTGCACAGCCGCGTGTTGCGCTCCAACCTGCTGCTGCTCCGCAAGCTCGGCGCCGAGGTGTGGGTCTGCGGCCCGCCGACGCTGATGCCGCCGGGGATCGAGCGGTACGGGGTGCATCCGACGACGTCGGTCGACGACGCCGTGCGCGATGCCGACGTGGTGATGATGCTCCGCATCCAGCTCGAACGGATGCAGGGGCTCTTCTTCCCGTCGCTGCGCGAGTACTTCTCGGTGTTCGGGATGACGCCGGAGCGCGTCGCCCTGGCGACACCCGACGCCATCATCATGCACCCGGGCCCGATGAACCGCGGGGTCGAGATCGACTCGGCGGTCGCCGACGCACCCAATTCGGTGATCCTCGAGCAGGTGTCGAACGGCGTGGCGGTGCGGATGGCGGTCCTCTATCTCCTCGCCGGTGGCAGCGAGGCCTGATTCGGAGCGGATGCGATGGCGATTCTTCTGAAACATGCACGGGTGGTGGATCCCCGGAACGGGCGCGACGGCGAGTTCGACGTCCGGATCGACAACGGTGTCGTCGCGGCCGTGGGCAAGGGCCTGCCCGTCGACGGCGCCACGGTGATCGCGCTGCCGGCGGGCACGGTGATCACGCCCGGCCTCATCGACATGCACGTGCACCTGCGCGAGCCCGGGCAGGAGCACAAGGAGACGATCGCGACCGGCGCCGCCGCCGCCGTCGCCGGTGGGTTCACCGCCGTGGCCTGCATGCCGAACACCGATCCCGTCAACGACCACGCGGCGATCACCGACCTCATCAAGCTCAAGGCGCGCGAGGCCGGACTGGCCCGCGTGTACCCGATCGGCGCGGTGTCGCGCGGATCGAAGGGCGAGCAGCTCACCGAGATCGCCGAGTTGCGCCAGGCGGGCTGCGTCGCGCTCTCTGACGATGGGAGGCCGGTGGCGACGTCGCTGCTGATGCGTCGCGCGCTCGAGTACGCGGGCATGTTCGGCATGCCGATCATCGACCACTGCGAGGACCCGTCGCTCAAGGGCGACGGGGTCGCGCACGAGGGCTACCACGCGGCGCGGCTGGGCCTGCGAGGCATTCCGGGCGAGGCCGAGGAGCTGTGGATCGAGCGCGACATCACGCTGGCCGGCATGACGCACGGGATCTTCCACGTCGCGCACATGAGCACGGCCGGCTCGCTGCGCGCCGTGCGCAATGGCAAGTCGCGCGGCATCCGTGTCACCACCGAGGTCGCGCCGCACCACTTCGTCCTGACCGACGAAGCGCTCGAGGGCTACGACACGAACGTCAAGATGAACCCGCCGCTGCGCAGCGACATCGATCGCGACGCGCTCATCGCGGGACTCGCCGACGGCAGCATCGACGTGATCGCCACCGACCACGCGCCACATCACCGCGACGAGAAGCACGTGGAGTTCGACCGGGCGCCGTTCGGGATCACGGGTCTCGAGACGTGCGTCTCGCTGACCTTCGATCGACTGGTGCACCGCGGCGTGATCCCGCTGCGACGGATGGTGGAGCTGCTGTCGGTGAACCCGTCGGCCATCCTGCGCGTGCCGGGCGGCAGCCTCTCGGAGGGCGTACCGGCCGACATCACCATCCTCGCGCCCGACCTGGCCGTGACGGTTGATGTCGCGGCGATGAAGTCGCGCTCGAAGAACACGCCGTTCGGCGGCTGGACGCTCCGCGGCGGCATCGTCGGCACCATTGTGGGCGGCGAGCTGAAGTACGCGAACTCGCTGGCGCCCGGTGGGGATGCGCTGGCGGCCGGGTTCGCGCGGTAGGGTGCTCCCTCAGGAACGAGAACAACGACAATGACGTCCGAACTGCTGCGCAAGAAGGCGCTCGACGAACTGCAGCGCAACGAAGTGCTGATGCTCGACGGGCACTTCGACTACGGCAATGGCTTCCACGGCCGGGTGTACCTGAACCCGCACCGCCTCTTCCTGCAGCCGTCCACGATCTGGCGGGTGGCGCAGGACCTCCTCGACCTGATGCCCTACGATCTGCTCGAGTCGATCGACGTGGTCGCCGGGCCGGCCACGGGTGGGGCACTGCTCGCGCACACCCTCGCGGGGCTCCTCGACGGGCGCCGCCCGCTCTCGCGCCCGCCATGCCAGTTTGCCCCGTTCAACGTCGATGCGCGCAACGGGCTGACGTTGCGGCGCTTCTACAAGCGACACCTCCAGGGGCTGCGCGTGCTGCTCGCCGACGACGTGCGCAACACCGGCACGACATTCCAGCGCTGCGCCGAACTCGTCGCCGACGCCGGCGGCACCGTCGTCGGCACCGCCCAGATCTACGACCGCCGCACCGCCCTCGTCGATCTCGGCGTGCCGAACTACTCGCTCGTCGAGTACGTCGAGGCCGAGAACTTCGCGGCCGACACGTGCCCGATGTGCCGCGACGGGAAGCCCATCACCGAGTTCTGAGCCGGCCTGCCGCGAGTGCCTGTGGCCATGACCGAGCCGGCCTGCCGCGAGTGCCCGTGGCCATGAACCCGCGCCAGCGCGCCCTGGCACTCGCTTCGTCGCTCGAGTCGATCTACCACGCGTACGATCGCCCGGCGGTCATCGACGACCCGATCGAGTGCGTGCGTCCCTACGCCGACCTGCGCGACCGCGAGATCGCGGGCTTTCTCGCGGCCGGCCTCGCCTTCGGCAACGTCAAGGCCGTGATGCAGTCGGTGCGGACCGCGCTGGCGGCGATGGGGCCGTCGCCGGCCGAGTTCGTAGGCAACTTCTCGCCGTCACGCGATGCGCACCGCGTCGATCACCTCGTGCATCGCTGGACGCGCGGCGACGACATCGTGGCCCTGTGCGTCGTCCTGCGCGAAATCCTGCGGACGTTCGGTTCCATCGAAGGCGCCGTCGCGCACGGGATGCGTGAGGCGTCAAACGACATCGGCGACGGCCTCGATGCCCTCGGCACGTGGGCGGCCGGCCTCGACGTGCGCGACTGCTATCCGCGCCGGACGCCGCGGCACGGGGTGATGTACTTCTTCCCGAAGCCCGCCGCTGGCAGCGCCTGCAAGCGACTCAATCTCTACCTCAGGTGGATGGTGAGGCGCGATCGGATCGACCCGGGGGGCTGGACGCGCATTGCGGCCCGCCACCTCGTGGTCCCGCTCGACGTGCACATCATCAGGGTCGGCACGTGCCTGGGCCTGACGCGCCGCGCGAGCCCGGGATGGGCGATGGCGCGCGAGATCACCGACGCGTTGCGCGCAGTGGATCCGGCCGACCCCGTCAGGTTCGACTTCGCGCTCTGTCACCTCGGCATGCAGGGGCTCTGCGGCCACGGCCGACCGCAGGGTGATGCCGACTGCCCGATGCGCGGCGTGTGCCGTCCCCGCCGTACGGCTGGCGCACGCCGCGTGGCGCGCGCCCGCTGAGGCCGGGTCGACACACGCGCGGCGCAGCCTCGGCGACGGCGCGGGCGAGGGCGAGCGTCGACGTGGGGTACACTGGCCGTTCGGGCCGACGAGGCCTGCTGCCACGGCATGTCATCGGCCCACGACGTCCTCGGTCTCGGCATCCTCGCCATCTGCATCAACGTCACGCTGATGCTCGTGAAGATCGGCGTCGGCCTGGTCGGCAACTCGTACGCGCTCGTCGCCGATGGCATCGAGTCGGCCAGCGACATCTTCTCGTCGCTGATCACGTGGGCGGGGTTCCAGCTCTCGCTGAAGCCGGCCGACGACAACCATCCCTATGGGCACGGCAAGGTGGAGTCGCTGGCCGGGATGTTCTCGGGGGCGGCGCTCTTCCTGGCGGCCGGCGTCATCGCGTACAGCTCCATCCACGAGATCCTCACGCCGCACCACGCGCCCGCATGGTTCACGCTGCCCGTCCTCGTCGTTGTCGTGATCGTGAAGGAGTTCCTCTCGCGGCGCGTGCTGCTGGCCTCGGATTCGCTCGACAGCAACGCGCTTCGTGGTGATGCCTGGCACCATCGCTCGGATGCGATCACGTCTGGAGCCGCGGCGGCGGGCATCGCCGTCGCGCTCATCGGTGGGCCCGGGTACGAGTCTGCCGACGACTGGGCCGCACTCGCGGCCTGCGTGGTGATCGTCGTCAACGGCGTGCTGATCGTCAGGCGATCGCTGCACGACGTGCTCGACGGCAACGTCTCGGCCGACCTGCACCACGCGCTCGATGGGGTGGCCGCCGCCACTCCGGGCGTGGTGAGCACCGAGAAGTGCCGCGTCAGGAAGAGCGGCGTCGATCTCTTCGTCGACATCCACGTCCGCGTGCCGCCAGACATGACGGTGGTCGACGGGCACGAGATCAGTCACGCCGTGAAGGCACGCCTGCTCGACGCCAACGCCCGCATCAAGGACGTCCTGGTCCACATCGAGCCCGCCTGAGCGTGTCAGGCGGTGAATGGCGCGGCGCCCCGCGGGCCCGACGTCAGTGGTCGCGGCCCATCACGAGGCGGTAGACCGCGAGGGTGTCGCGCACCATGCGGTCGGCGTTGAAATGCGCTTCGACACGCGCCCGGTTCGCCGCGCCGAACCGCTGCCGCTTCTTCGCGTCGCGCAGCAGCGCGACGAGGCCGTCGGCAAGCGCCCGCTGGTTGCGTGACTCGACCACCAGGCCGTTCCACTCGTCGCGGATCACCTCGCTGATGCCGTTCGTGAACGACGCGACGACCGGGAGGCCGCACGCCATGGCCTCGAGCAGTGACGTGCCGATGCCCTCGTGCGTCGCCGGGACGACGAACACGTCGGCCCCCTTGAGCACCGACAGCACATCGGGCCGCAGCCCCGCCAGGCGGACGTGACTCTCGAGTCCGAGCTGGCGCACCTGCGTGTCGAGCGTGATGTGCAGTTCACCCTCGCCGAGGATGACGAGCCGCGCATCCGGCACCTGCGGCAGCACGAACCGCATCGCGTCGATCAGGGTCGAGTGCCCCTTGTGCGGCACGAGCGCGCCGACCGCCGCGATCAGGGGCGCCCCATGCGGCAGCAGCAGTTCCGTGCGCACGTCGATGACATGCGCGGCGTCGACCCGGCCAAGGTCGATGCCTTCGTGGACGGTGAACACCTGCGCCTCAGGCACCCCCTCGGCCACCACCCGCGCGCGCGTCGCGTCAGACGTGCAGATGAACGCATCGACCTGGCCGTGCTTCCATCGCGAAAACGCGTTCTGCTTGACCCTGACGTCGGCGCGTCGCGTGGCGACGAGCCGCGGAGGCGGGAGCCTGCTGTTGAACGAGATGGCGACCGACGCCATCCCGACCGCGAGCGGGTCGTGGGCGTGGAGGATGTCGGGCGGCATCCGTCGCAGCACGCGCGCCAGCCGCATGCCGGCGCGGAAGTCCATCTCGCGCTCGGCGGCGAGCGGGATGAGGTCGAGCCCTTCGCGCGCGTGGCGCCGCAACTCGCCGTCGGGATGCGCGACCAGCTCGGCGCGGTGCCCCAGCGACCGCAGCCCCATCACGGTGTAGAGCACCTGGTCGTGGCCGCCGCGCCAGGCAGGAGCCGTGTGCAGGTGCAGCGAGAACATCCTCCTACGCCTGACGCTCGCTTCGCTCGCTGGCATCTGAGGACGTCGTCCGGGCTGCGTCTGCGCGGGACACTTGTTCGGACGTCCGGTGCAATTCCCACACCCTGGTGAACTTCAGCCAGACGTAGTACGCGTTCAGGGTCGAGATGACGAGGCCAGGAGCCCCCGCAACGATCCCGCGCCTCAGGATGTAGTTGCGGAAGAAGGCGAACGCGAAGTGCGCGATCGCACGGAGCGGACCCGACGTGACGCCGCGTGCGACGAGTTGCTGGGCCGACAGGGTCGAGTAGCGGTTGATCGTGTCGACGTGGTCGGCGAGATCGCGGTAGGGCAGGTGCTGGAGTTCGGACGAGAGCCGCCCGACATCGCCTTCCACGGTGACCGACTCGTGGACGAGCGTTTCCTTCCATCGCGCGCGGCGGCGGTCGTAGAGGCGGACCTGCCAGTCGGGATACCAGTCGGTGCAGCGGATCCAGGTGCCCAGGTGGAACGAGACGCGCGCCATGCGATAGCCGCCGCAAGTGTCACCGCGCTCGACGGTGCGACGGATCTCGGCGGCCAGTTCGGGCGTGACGCGCTCGTCGGCGTCGACCGAGACAATCCAGTCGTGCGAGGCCAGGCCCGTCGCGATGTTCTTCTGCGCGCCGTAGCCGGGCCAGTCGCGTACTTCGACGCGCGCGCCGCACGCGGCCGCCAGTGCCGCGGTCTCATCGGTGCTGTGGCTGTCGATGACGAGCCGTTCGTCGGCCCAGGCCAGCGAATCGAGGCACGCCGCGATGTGGGCCGCCTCGTTCTTCGTGATGACGATGGCCGTGATCTTCGGCACGGGCGGAGTATACCCTTCGACTCGCTGCGCTCGCTCAGGGCGGGCCCTTCGACTGGTGGCGCTCGCTCAGGGCAGGCCCTTCGACTTGTGGCGCTCGCTCGGGGCGGGCCCTTCGACTGGTGGCGCTCGCTCGGGGCAGGCCCTTCGACTGGTGGCGCTCGCTCGGGGCAGGCCCTTCGACTCGCGGGGGGGCGGGGGGCGTCGCAGGCCGTGCGCCTTTCGAGGGGCGCGCGGCCTGGATGGCTTGGGCTTACCTGACGGCGGTTCCGGCGATGCTGACGCCGCCGCCGGCGATGGCGGCTTCCTGGACGGCTTCGAAGTCGACGAGCGACTTGTTGTAGTCGACGATGGCCTTGAGTTCGTTGGCACGGGCGGTGGCGAGGTCGCGCTGCGCCTGGAAGACCAGGAAGCTCGTCGATGTGCCCACGGCGAACTTCTTCTGCTCGGCCTCGAGCCGGCGCTCGTTGAGCTGCCGCGTCGCGCGCGTGGCCTCGATCCGCTTCAGGTTGGTGTTGACGTTGCGCCCGAGGTTCCGCACCTGGGTGCCCACCTGCAGCTCGAGGTTCTTGACCGACAGCTCGCCCTGCGTCTTCTCGATCCGCGTGCGCGCCAGGGTGGCCTCGGTGGTGCTCTTGCCCAGCGGGTACGACACGTTGAGGGCAAACGTCCACGTGGGATAGTCGAACGTGAACGAATCGCCGAGTACCTTGCCGTAGCCGCGATCCACCTCGCCGATGACCGGCGGCGGGAACCCGGCGCCCCGCAGGAACTGCGTGCCGCCGAGGCCTGCCGTGTTGACGTCGGCCTGCAGCGTGACCTGCGGCAGGAGCTGGTTCTTGTAGTACTTGATGTTGTCGTCGACGGTGTCGAGGTTCTTGCGTGCCTGCAGGAGGTCGGTGCGCTTGCCGAGCGCCGTGCGCACCGCGCCGTCCACGTCGATCGGGGGCTGGCTCATGATCGGCGCATCCACCGGGTCGAGCGTCATCGTCCAGAACTCCGGCGTTGCGGGGTCGAAGATCAGCGCGCGCAGGGCGTCTTCGGCCTGCTTGATGCCCGCCTCGGCGACGATCACGGCCTCTTCGTTGCGGGCGACCTCACTCTCGGCCTCGACGATGTCGATCGGGGCCATCGTGCCGACCTCGACGCGCGTCCGGTTGTCCTTGAGCGTCTGGCGGGCGAGGTCGAGCGACTGGCGCTGCACCTCGAGGTTGGCCATGGCGTATTTCAGGTCCCAGTACGCGTTCTTGACCGTGCGGATGGTCGAGACGACCGTGCCGCGCAGGGTGATGTCGCTGATTTCGCGGTTCCGCTTCGACACGACCAGCTGCTGGCGCGGATTGTCGATCTGGCGATCGCGGAGGAGCGGCTGGATGAACCGCAGGTTCAGGCCGCCACCCAGCTCGGGGTTGAAGTTGCTGAACTCGTTGTTCGTCGTCGAGCGCGCCGTGTCGAAGCTGACACGGTACTGCGAGCCCCACGGCAGGCGGGCCTCGATGCCGGCCTCGGCCGACAGCAGCCGCGTCTGCAGGGTATCGGTCGATCCCGACAGGAAGCTGTTGGGCGGGTTGCTGGCGTCGCGGAAGCTCGTGGTCCCGAACAGGCTGGGCGCCCAGGCCGCCTGCGCCTGGCTCACGATCTCGTCCTGGATCACGGGGTTGAGGCGTTCGACCTGCAGGCTGACGTTCTGCTCGAGGGCGAGCCTGACCGCCTCATCGACCGTCAGCGCCCTGACGGTCGCCTGCGAGCCCTGGGGCACCGCGCTGGCGGCGGCCGACGCCTGGATCTGGGCGGATGTTGTCGCCGCACTGGCGAACACGAGCGACATCGCCGCGGTCAACGCACGCGCGGTCGCATTGGGCACCACTCGCATCACGAAAGCTCCTCTGGCCTCGGAAGTGGGGAGCGGGACGGAGAGAGTAGTCAGGCCCGGCTCCCAGAACTGCCCGGAGTAGACGGACCGCAGCGGTCTGCGGTTCGGCGGATTGTATACTACGCCCCCGATCTCCCTCGGACGCGGCGGTGGCCGCGTTCGGCCCGCCCGTCAACGGTTTCAGGCCTTCGCGTCATGTCACAGCCCCTTGCCCGTGCCCGGCTCCTGCTGCTCACCCTCGTCGGCGCCTGCACGGTCGTCGGCCTGGCGGCCCAGCCGCCACGCCCGGCCCCGCTGACCGTCGACGGCATCATGCGCGGGCCGGCCCTTGTCGGCTACCCGCCGTCCGGCCTCCGCTGGTCGGGCGATGCCCGCGAGCTCTACTTCGAGTGGCGCCGTCCCGGCGACCCCGAGTCGTCGACGTGGGTCGTCGCGGCGCAGGGGGGCGAGTCCCGCAAGCTCTCAGACGACGAACGGCGCTCGGCGCCGCCCGCCTTCGGCACCTGGGATGCGGCGCGCCGGCGCGTGCTTGCCGTGCAGGACGGCGACATCGTCCTCATCGACACGGTGGCACGCACGCGGACGGTGATTACCCGGACCGCCGGGGCCGAGAGCGCGCCGCGGTGGGCACGCGGCGAGACCCACGTCACCTTCATCCGCGACAACGGCGTGTTCATCGTGCCCGTCGCGGCCGCCGATCGTGGCGTGATCGTCCAGTTGAGCGAGGCCGGTCCGAAGCGGCCCGATCCGAAGCCGACCGACGCCCAGGCCTTCCTCAAGGACGAGGAACAGGCCCTGATTGCCTTCACCCGCGAGGCCGCCGAGCGCCGGAAGCGCGCCGAGGAACGCCGAAAGGCGATGGCGCTGCCGCGCTTCGAGCTGCAGGAACGCCAGTCGATCGTCGACGCCGTGCTGACCGCAGACGAGAAGCACCTGGTGCTGACGGTCAGCGAGCGTCCGCAGAACGCCAAGAACGCCGACGTGCCCAACTACGTCACCGAGTCGGCGTACAGCGAGATGATCCCGACGCGGTCGAAGGTGGGCGACGCCCAGGAGACGCGACGTCTCGCCGTGCTCGACCTTGGCAAGGCCGAGTCGGCGTGGCTCGACCTCGCGACGGCCTACGCCGAGGGCGTCAAGGCCCCGGCCCCGGCCGGACCGACGGTCGATGCACAGGCGTCCGAGACGCCCGCGGCGACGCTCGCCCGCCTCAAGGGGCAGACGCTCAGGTGGGGGACGCCGGTGGTCTCGCGGAACGGCGCCGTGCTGGTGACGTCGGTCCGCTCGACCGACAACGAAGACCGCTGGCTGGTTCGCCTCGACCCCGTGGCACGGACGGTGCGCGTCATCGATCACCTGCGCGACAGCGCCTGGGTGCGCGAGGGCTTCGGCCCGGGCGGCGCCGGCGTCGGCTTCCTCGCCAACGACCGCGACATCTACTTCACGTCTGAACGCACGGGCTGGAACCACCTCTATGTCGTCGACGCGACATCAGACGCTCCGGCGCCCCGCGCCCTCACCGAGGGGCCGTGGGAAGTGCAGGGCGTCGACCTGTCGGTGGATCGCTCGACGTTCTACCTCTCGTCGAATGAGGCCGACCTCGGCGAACGGCATCTTTACGCCCTGCCGGCGACCGGCGGCGCCCGCACCCGGCTGACGCTGGCGCGTGGCGGGCACGAGGGCGAGGTGTCGCCCGACGGCGCGCGGATCGCGCTGATCTCGTCGTCGGCCAACGTTCCCCCGGAGCTGTTCGTGCGGCCGATCGCGGCCGATGCGCCAGCCGTCCGCGTCACGACCTCGCCCTCGGCCGAGTGGGCGACGATGGCAACCTGGGTCGAGCCGACGGTCATCCGGATCACGGCGCGGGACGGTGTGCAGGTGCCGGCGCGGCTCTACACCCCCGAGATGGTCGGGGCGCGGCGCGACCCGCGGCGTCCTGGGGTCGTGTTCGTGCACGGCGCCGGGTACCTGCAGAACGCGCATCGCTACTGGTCGACCTACTACCGCGAGTACATGTTCCATCACCTCCTGGCACAACGGGGCTACGTCGTGCTCGACGTGGACTACCGCGCGAGCGCGGGCTACGGGCGTGACTGGCGGACGGCGATCTTCCGGCACATGGGCGGCAAGGACCTCGACGACATCGTCGATGCCGCGAAGTACATGGTCGACAAGGAGCGCGTCGATGCCTCGCGCATCGGCGTCTACGGCGGCAGCTACGGCGGGTTCATCACGCTGATGGCGATGTTCACGGCGCCCGACACCTTCGCCGCGGGCGCGGCCCTTCGGCCGGTGACCGACTGGGCCCACTACAACCACGGGTACACCTCGGGCATCCTCAACGAACCCCAGAAGGATGCCGAGGCCTACCGGCGCAGCTCGCCCATCTACTTTGCCGACAAGTTGAAGGGGGCGCTGCTGATCTGCCACGGTATCGTCGACACCAACGTTCACGTCCAGGACTCCATCCGGCTCGCGCAGCGTCTCATCGAGCTGCGCAAGGAGGACTGGGAACTCGCGCTGTATCCGGTCGAGAACCACGGCTTCGAGCAGGAGTCGTCGTGGGCCGACGAGTACAAGCGCATCCTCAAGCTGTTCGAAACCAACCTGCGTCGCCGCGAGCGTTCGCTCCGGTGACCGTTCGCACGACCTGCCGCCCCGACGGTCTCGACCGGTGCGGGCACGGCAGGCGAGGAATGCGTCCGTCATGACTGCTGAATCCGTTCTCGCGTTGTTCCGCGCCACCGGCGCATTGCTCGAGGGGCACTTCCGCCTGTCGTCCGGCCTCCACAGCAACGGCTACATGCAGTGCGCGATCGTGCTGCAGGATCCGGCCCGTGCCTCGGAACTCGGGGCTGCGCTCGCCGGCGCGGTGCGCGCCCTGTCGCCGACGGTCGTGCTGTCGCCCGCCCTCGGCGGCATCGTCATCGGCCACGAGGTCGCGCGCGCCCTCGGCGTGCGCGCCATCTTCGCCGAGCGTGTCGATGCGCACCTGCTGCTGCGGCGCGGCTTCTCGCTGGCCCCGACCGACCGCGTGCTCGTGGTCGAAGACGTGGTGACGACGGGCAAGTCGACGAAAGAAACGATGCTCGTGGCCGAGCAGGCCGGGGCCACCGTGGTCGGTGCCGCGTCGATCGTCGATCGTTCGGGCGGGCGCACCGACGTCGGCGTGCCCTTCAGCGCGCTGGCCGCCATCGACCTGCCGATCTGGGACCCGACCGCGTGCCCGTTGTGTGCGCAGCAGGTGCCGGTGGTGAAGCCCGGTTCGCGTCCGATCCCGTCGTCGTAAGGCGGCCATGCGCACCCTGGCCCTCACGCTGGCGTACGACGGCATGCCCTACGCCGGGTGGCAGCGTCAGCGCGAGGGCACGTCGATCCAGCAACTCGTCGAAGAGGTGCTGGCCTCGATCGAGGGTGCGCCGGTGACCATCCACGCGTCGGGCCGGACCGACGCCGGCGTGCACGCGCTCGGCCAGGTCGTGTCGTGCCGGCTGCGCCATCCGATCTCGTGCCACAGCCTGCAGCGGGCGCTGAACGCGCGGCTGCCCCCGTCGATCCGCGTCGTGGCGGTCGAGGAACGGGCCGCCCGCTTCCACGCGCGGTTCTCGGCGACGGCCAAGTCGTACGCCTACCGGATCTGGAACGCCCGCGTCGAGGATCCGTTCGAAGCCCAGCGCGCGTGGCACGTGCCGGTGGCCCTCGACGTCGAAGCGATGCGCCAGGCGTTGCCTGCCGTCGTCGGCACCCACGATTTCGCGGCGTTCCAGGGGCCGAGGAGCGTGGTGCGCGACACCATCCGGACGATGCTCGAGGCGAGGCTCGACGACCTGTCGCCCCGCGTCGATGCGCGGGCGGCGGTGCACGCGACGCGCGGGCGCCTGCTGGTGCTCCACCTGCGGGGCACGGGATTCCTGCGCCACATGGTCAGGGCGCTCGCCGGCACCCTCGTCGATATCGGGCACGGCCGCCGCCCCCCGGCCGACATGGCCCGGGTCCTCGCGGCCCGCGACCGCCGCGAGGCGGGCCGGACGGCCCCGCCCCACGGGCTGTTCCTGGTGCGGGTCGAGTATGCTGACGAGACGGCTCCGCAGCTTGAAGTGGGCGACGGCGGCCGGTAGCATAGCCGCTGACGTCTTGCCTGGAGCCACAGTCGCCAATGGGCCTGCCTGAGATGCTCGCCTGGGTTCCACCGGGGTCCCCAGACGAAGCGCTCGTTCGTGAACTCGATCCAGCGCGGCTGCCCGCGCACGTGGCCATCATCATGGATGGCAACGGCCGCTGGGCGGCGAAGCGCTACATGCCGCGCGTCGAGGGGCACCGCGCGGGCATCACGTCGGTGCGTGACACGGTCGAGACCTGCGCGCGCCTGGGGCTGAAGGTCCTCACCCTGTACGCGTTCTCGGTCGAGAACTGGAAGCGGCCGGCCACCGAGGTCGGCACGCTGATGGTACTGCTCAAGCGCTACCTGCGCATGGAGCTGGCCACGCTGCAGAAGCACGACATCCGCTTCAACGTGATCGGCCGCGTCGACGACCTGGCCGACGACGTGAAGAAGGAACTGCTGCACGCCGCCGAGCGCACCGCTTCGAACACCGGGATGCTGTTCAACATTGCCCTCAACTATGGCGGCCGGGCAGAGATCGTCGACGCGGCGCGCCGGGCGATGGCGTCGGGCATGCGTCCCGAGCAGCTCACCGAAGAGGTGTTCGGATCGTTGCTGTACACCGGGGGACAGCCCGATCCCGACTTGCTCATCCGCACGAGTGGCGAGCTGCGCGTCAGCAACTTCCTGCTGTGGCAGATTGCCTACGCCGAGATCTACGTCACCGAGACGCTGTGGCCCGACTTCCGTCGGCAGCACCTGCTCGAGGCCATCCTGGCCTTCCAGAAACGCGAGCGACGCTACGGTGGCATCGCCGCTCCCGCGCTCGCCGGCCGCTAGCCCGGCCCGGTCATCGTCTGCGTGCTGCGTACCCGCATTCTCAGTGCCCTGGTCCTGTTGCCCGTCCTGCTGGGCATCATCTTCTACCTGCCCCCGGCGGCGACGCTGGCGCTCTGCGCGATCGTGATCGTGCTGGCAGGACACGAACTGCTCGCCATGGCGTCGCAGGAAGGCGATGATCCGCCAAGGGCGCTCGTCCTGCTGATGTCGGTGGCGGTGTTCGTGGCGTTCGCGTGGCCGGGCTTCCCGCAACTCGACCTCGTCCTGCTCAGCGCCTGCATCGTGATCGGCACCATCGCGCTCGCGACGATGCCCCCCGGGCCCGACGTGGTGCGCCGCGTGTCGGCACTGGCCCTGCCGCTCTGGTACGTGGCGCTGCCGGTCGGGGCCATCGGGGCGATCCGCGTGCGTTTCGGCGCGGTGGCGCTGTTCGTGCTCCTCGCCACCGTGATCATCAGCGATGCCGCGCAGTACTTCGGGGGGCGTGCCTTCGGCCGCTCGTTGCTCGCCCCCGTCGTGAGCCCCAAGAAGACGCGCGAGGGCGCGTATGCCGGCTTCATCGCCGGAGGCGGCGCCTTCGTGTGGATGGCGCAGGCGTGGCTGCCGCAGATGCCGCTCGCCTTCGCGATCGTGCTGGGGATGACGCTCGTGGCGCTCGGCATCGCGGGCGACCTGTTCGAGTCGCTGCTCAAGCGCAGTGCCGGGGTCAAGGACTCGTCGGGACTGATTCCCGGGCACGGCGGGATGCTCGATCGCGTCGACAGCTTCCTGTTTGCGGGTCCGGTGTACTACATCGCGCTGACGTGGCTCGCATGACCGCCTCGGGCGGGCCGCTGCGGGTGGCCATCCTCGGCTCGACCGGCTCGATTGGCCAGAGCGCGCTGGCCGTGGCCGAGGCGCATCCCGAGCGTGTCGTCATCACCGGGCTGGCGGCGGGGCGGAACGTGTCGCGCGCCATCGCCCAGGTGGCACAGTGGCGGCCGCGCGCCGTGTCGATGGGCACGGCCGAGGCGATCGCGACGGTGCGCGACGCCCTCGAT
This sequence comes from Acidobacteriota bacterium, assembly GCA_016789685.1. Classification (GTDB taxonomy): domain Bacteria; phylum Acidobacteriota; class Vicinamibacteria; order Vicinamibacterales; family JAFNAJ01; genus JAEUQQ01. Next base: position 17,082 of record JAEUQQ010000190.1, read on the forward strand.
CCCGCGAGCCGCTCGGGCGTGCGCGTGTGGCGACACGGGGGCGCCGGTCTCATCGAGGTCGCTACGCAACCCGACGTCGACATCGTGCTGTGCGCGTCGTCGGGCACGGCGGCCCTCGAAGCCGTGCTGGCCGCGATCGCGTGCGGCAAGACGATCGCGCTGGCCAACAAGGAAGTGCTCGTCATGGCCGGCGAACTCGTGATGGCGGCGGCCGCGCGCAATGGCGTGGCGGTGCTGCCCGTCGACAGCGAGCACAACGCGGTGCACCAGTGCCTGCACGGCCGCTCGAGCGACGAGATCACGCGCATCATCCTCACGGCGAGCGGCGGGCCTTTCAGGCTCCGCGAGGCGGCCTCACTCGACGACGTCACGCCCGACGACGCGCTGAGCCATCCGACGTGGAAGATGGGGCGGAAGATCACGATCGACTCCGCAACCCTGATGAACAAGGGGCTCGAGGTCATCGAGGCGCGGTGGCTGTTCGACGTCGAGGCCGATCGCATCCATGTCGTCGTGCATCCGCAGTCGGTCGTGCACTCGCTGGTCGAGCTGCGCGACGGCTCGGTGATGGCCCAGCTGGGTGTCACCGACATGCGGTTGCCGATCCAGTACGCGTTCTCGTATCCCGACCGGTGGGCGGCAGCCCTGCCGTCGCTGAGCCTCACCGCGTGCCGGGCGCTCGAGTTCTTCGAGCCCGACCATGGGCGTTTTCCCTGCCTGCCCCTGGCGTTTGCCGCGCTGCGTGCGGGATCGTCACACTGCGTCGTGCTCAACGGCGCCAACGAAGTGGCCGTGGCGGCGTTTCTCGACCGGCACATCCGTTTTCCCCACATCGCACGTCTAATCGAGGAAGCGCTCGACGCCCATGCGGCCGGGGCGGCGACGCGACCGCGCGACCTGGCCGACATCCGGGCCATCGATGCATGGGCACAGGCGTTTGCCCGGGAACGGGTCACGGTGGCCCGGTAAGGGGCATTGGGCCGGCTCGTGCGGTAGGCCAGCCCGGCGCGACACGACATCTGCCGTCCTCGGCCATGCCGTGCCGTACCCGCGCCTGGCCTGGCGGGCCGGCCGCCGCGCCCGGGGGGCCGGGGCGGGCTGCTACAATCACTGGTTCGGGGGTAGTCACAGGTGTTCACGAATTTTCTGGCCTTCATCTTCGTGCTCGGTGTGCTCGTCTTCGTGCACGAGCTCGGCCACTTCCTGGTCGCGCGCTGGCACGGCGTGCGGGTCCTGACCTTCTCGCTGGGGTTCGGTCCCCGGCTGTTCTCGACGCGTCGCGGCGACACGGAGTACTGCATCAGCATCGTGCCGCTGGGCGGCTACGTGAAGATGGCCGGTGAGAACCCCGACGAGCCCCGGAGCGGGGCGTCTGACGAGTTCATGTCGAAGACCAAGTGGCAGCGCTTCCAGGTCTACGTCGCCGGCCCGGCGATGAACATCGCGCTGGCGCTCGTCGTGATGACCTTCGTCCTCTACTCCGGGGCCGAGGCGCCGGCCTACGAGGAACAGCCGGCCGTCATCGGCTCGGTCACGGCCGACTCGCCTGCGGCGCGCGCCGGGTTGCAGAAGGGCGACCGGATCGTGGCCGTGGCTGGCAAGCCCGTGGCGACGTGGGAGCAGCTGTTCCTGACGGTGATGCCCCGTGCGGAGCGCGAGATTCCGGTCGAGTTCGAACGCGCCGGGGCGCGGCAGACGGTGCAGATCACCCCGGAGGCGCAGACCAAGTTCCAGATGGGCGACATCGGCGTCGCGCCCGAGACGCATCCGCAGATCCGTGAGCTGATTGCCGGCGGCGCGGCCGAAAAGGCCGGCCTGCAGGCGGGCGACGTGATGATGGCGGTCGACGGCGCGCCGGTGACGAGCGACCGCGACCTCGTGAAGACGATCAACGACAACGCGGGCAAGGCGCTGTCGATGCAGGTGAAGCGGCAGGGCCGCCTCGAGACCATCGCGGTGACGCCGGTGCTCGACGGCGGGCTGGGCAAGATCGGGGTGCGGTTCGCGCCCTTCGAGGTGCGCACGATCGAGCCGTCGTTCACGCAGGCGATCGGGCTCAGCGCGAAGCAGAACCTGCAGTGGTCGACGATGATCTTCGAGGCGGTGATCGGCCTCGTGAAGGGCGAGACCTCGCCCAAGCAGCTCATGGGCCCGGTGGCGATCGCCCAGTTGTCGGGGGGCGCCGCGCGCGTGAGCTGGGTCGCGCTGTTCGGGTTGATGGCGATGATCAGCCTCAACCTGGGCATCCTGAACCTGTTGCCGATCCCGGTGCTCGACGGCGGGCACATCTTCATCATGGCCGTCGAGGGGCTCTTCAGGCGCGACTTCAGCATCGCCGTCAAGGAGAAGATGCTGCTGGCCGGCTTCGTGGTCCTGATGGCCCTGATGGTGACGGTCATCTACAACGACCTGATGCGCATCGAGTGGATCGAGCGGCTGGTGCCCTGGCGCTGAGCCGGCCCTCGGTCTGCACCATTCGTGTGATTTCTTCACGGTGCGTCGCGTTCGACGACGCGATGGCCCGGATTCCGGCCGCGTTGGCGCCGGAATCGCGTTTGCACAGTACCGGTCAGCGGCTACCGCTCGCCGGCACCCGGCGCAGGGGCCGACACAGGCCACCGGACGGCCGCGGCAGTCTGAAATGCCCAGCACACCCAAGGAGGAGGATTCTCCGATGACGGCATATACCTGGATTTCACGGATGGCAATCGCGGCGTGCGCGACGCTCGTCCTGGCGGCGTCGGCACAGGCACAGGCGGTGACGGCGGCCGACGTGCAGCGCCTGCAGGACGCGGTCTTCGACGCAAGCCGCGAGGTGGCGGCGATCCGATCGTCAGACGCGGCGCTGGCAACGCGCCTCGACACCGACCTCGACGAAGCTCGCGACGATGTGGCGTACCTGCGGGGCAAGCTGCGCCGCGAGGGGAGCGTGTCGCGCAGCGAGTACGACGGCGTGCGGCAGCGGATTGACGACATCCGGGCGCGGGCCAGCGGCGCACCCGCCTCGGGCGGCATGGCGACCGAGCCGACGCCTGTGCGCCGGCCGACGAGCTGCGGACCGCTCGACGTCTGCGTCGGCCAGGAACTCGACGTGCGCGTGCAGGTGCCACTCAACTCCGACACCGCCAACGTCGAAGACCGTTTCGAAGCGACGACGCTGGTGTCGTTCTACAACGAGAACAACGAGCTGATTCCGGCCGGCAGCCTCATGCGCGGCGTCGTGTCGGGTGTCGATCGTGCGGGCCGGCTCGATCGGAAGGGGCGCCTGTCGCTGTCGTTCGATGAACTCATCGTGCGCGGGCGGAGCTACCGCATCCGCGCGACGGTGACGCAGGCAATCGAGAGCACCGGCGTCAAGGGCGAGGCCACCAAGCTGGGCACGGGCGCGGGCGTCGGCGCGATCCTCGGTGGCATGCTGGGCGGGGTCAAGGGAGCGATTGCGGGCGTCCTGATTGGCGGCGGCGGGATGATGGCCGCGACCGAGGGCAAGGACGTGCAGATCCCCGCGGGAACAGTCTTGCGGGTGCGCTTCGATGCGCCGGTGACGGTCGGCTCGTAGCGCCTCCGCGACGGGAAGCCCTGGGGCGCATCACGTGATGCGCCCCAGCGGGTCGCTGTCCAGATCATCCCCGGGGCCATCGGCGGGGTGCCGCGTGCTGGCGCCTATTTCAGGGCGCCGAGCTTCGTCAGGTCGGTCGCCGACACGAACGACTGCAGGGCCTTGATGTCGTCGAGGCCGTCGCCCTCGAACTTCACGATGAAGCGGTTGGCGACGAGCACCGTGATCTCGCCGTCCTTGTTCTCGCTGTTCCACTTCTCGAGGCCGGGGTTGCCGCCGATCTTGGTGGCCTTCTCGTACCCCGTGTCGGTTTCCTTCTCGTAGCCCGCGGCCATCATCATCATGAAGGGCGCGAAGACGAGACGATTGAATCCCGAGTCGGTGATCTCGACGTTGACGTTCGCGTCGCCCTTCGAATAGCTGACCTCGGTCTTCGAGAAGGGCACCGGGGCCGACATGCGTTCGCCGGTGGGCTTGCCCATCTCCCAGCCGCTCACGGTCGGCAGCACCGTCTGCAGGTCCTTGAAGCTCACCGGGTCGACCGGCTTCTGGTCACCACCGCCGCCGGCCATCTGCTGCATCGCGTTGGCGAAGGCCTCGCCGGCCTTGGCGAAGTCGCCACCGGCGGCCTGCCCGGCCTTGGCCAGCTCTTCACCGGCCTTGGCCATTTCCTTGCCGGCCTGTTCGATCTGCTTCGCGGCCTCTTCGGCCTTCTTCTCGGCGTCTGACTTGCCGCACGCGATCATCGCGGCCGCGGCGATGATGACGGCGCTGACGCGCATCCACTGACGCATGGTTGGTGCCTCCTGCGGGTACGTTCCGTAACGATGAGACAGCGATCGGGGGCCGTGTGTTCCGTGCCGCGCGCCGCGTTCAGAGGTTCCGGCCGGGCGGTCGTGCCTGCCTGAGCTGGAACCCTTGCGCATTGTAGCGTAGCGCCCCCTGCGCTCGTGTCGTCGCGCGCCATCGGTGCGATCACCTCTCGACGAGCATGACGTGCCGGCCTTCCCATGCCACGAACGGCACGAACCCGTGCAGGCGCGCGTCCGTCTACACCATCACGAAAGGAGATTCCCCATGGTGCGCATCCGCAACATCGACTGGACGTTTTCTGCCACGGCCGAAACCGTCATCGCCTCGCTACTCGCGGCCGTGCTCGTCGCGGCGCTGTTCTCGTGAGTTCAGACGCCCGCCCACCATCCGACCTGTCTCGCCGGGGCTACTTCGCCGGCGCGGCGAGATAGGTCTTCCGGGCCCGCGCCTGCAGCGTGGGCTGTGACAACCGCACCTCGAGCTTGTGGACCTTCCCGTCGAGGACGGCTGGTGAGAACCCGAGCACATACTGGCTGCGGAGTTCCTGGGCCACCTTGGTGAAGGTGGGGCCGAGTTCGTCGGTGCCCTTCAGCTCGTAGAACCCTCCGCCGGTCTCTTCGGCGAGGCGCTTCAGGCCACGGTCGGGGCGCGTTTCGATCCGCTGGGTCCCCACCACCATCCGGCTCCGGATGCCGACGGCGTACACCATCACCTCCTCGGTGCGCGAGCGCTCGATGACCCGCCCGAGCGAGGCCTTGCTGGCGGTGTCTTCGCCGTCGGTGAACACGACAACGACCTTGCGATTCACCGAGCGCCGCAGTTCCTCGATGCTCTGATCGACCGAGTCGTACAGGCGGGTCGGGTTGCCGAAGCCGAGATCGTCGAGCGAGCCTATCAGCGTCTCGCGATCGCTCGTCAGGTCGCAGGCAAACTGGATCTTGTCGTTGAACGCGCCGACCATGGCTTCGTCGGTCGGCTCGAGCCGCATCAGGAACTGCTCGGCGCCCTGCTTCACGAGGTCGAGGTTGAGCGTCATGCTGAGGCTCGTGTCGATCATGAGCGATGCGCTGAAGGGCACCGATTCGTTCTCGAAGACGGCGATCTGCTGCGCGACCCCGTTGTCGAGGATGGTGAAGTCGTCTCTCGTCAACCCGGCGACCAGCCGGCCCGTGGCGTCGGTCACCGTCACGTACAGCGGTACGACCTGGGTGGCCGAGCGGAACATGGGTTGGGACGGCTGCTGGGCGTGCGGCGCGGCGAGCAGGGCACCGCACACGGCGAGGGCAGAAACGACGCGGCGAAAGGTCATGATGTCTCGGCCAGGGCTATTCACGCAGGCTGGTGACGCTGTCTGGTCATTGTGACACGGACCCGGCGCCAATGGTCCCCAGCCAGACCACGACACCAGGGCGCCTGTGGCCCCTCGGGCCTGGCCCAGGCCGGCGACCGCGGCGTTGACCAGGGGCCGTGGGGCCGGTCAGGCCGGCGAATCCGGGTAGAATCGGCGCATCCGCCAGGTTCCCGAGGAGTCGCGCCCGATGGTCCACGTCCGTACGTTGTCCCGGTACCCGTCCGCTCTCGTCGTCGCAGGTCTCGTGCTCGGCATGCTGAGTGTGCCGCGCGCACAGGCGCCGGTGGCCAAGGCCCCCACGCACGCCACCCGCGCGAAACGGCTCCTGATCCACAACGCGATGGTCATCTACGGCAACGCCAAGCCGGCATATGGCCCGATGGACATCCTGGTCGAAGACAACCTCATCGCACGCGTGGCACCGGCCGGCACGATCAAGGCGGCGGATGCGGTCATCGACGCCACGGGCAAGTACGTCATGCCTGGACTGGTCAATACGCACATGCACTGGCAGGACGAGCGCGGCGGCGTGCCGATGCCCATCCAGTACGAGCGCAACCTCTACCTCGCGTCGGGCGTGACGACCACCCGCGAAGTCGGTGGCGATTTCGAGAAGAGCAAGCGCTGGCAGGCCGAGAGCGCCGCCAACACCGCCATTGCGCCCCGCATGCAGGTCTACTGGGTGCCGAACCGGGGCAACGGCACGCCCGAGGCCCTGCGTGCCAATGTGCGCGAGGCCAAGGCGCGCGGCGCCGACGGGCTCAAGATCTTCGGCATGGATCGCGACCAGCTCGAGGCCGTCATGGACGAGGCGCACAAGCAGTCGCTCAAGACGACGACCCACATCGCGGTCGAGGAAGTGACCGCGGCCGACTTCATCGAACTCGGGGTCGACTCGATCGAGCACTTCTACGGCGTGGCCGACGCGGCGATCGACGGGATCCAGAACTTCCCGCCCGACCACAACTCCAGCAACGAGGTGCACCGCTTCGGGCGCGCCGGCGAACTCTACGCGCAGGCCAACCGCCAGAAGCTGTCGCAGGTGGTCGATGCGATGGTGGCGCGAAAGGTGGCGTGGAGTCCGACGCTGTCGATTTACGAAGCCAGCCGCGACCTGACCCGTGCGCAGAACCTGCCCTGGTACCGCGACTACCTGCACCCGGCCGTCGAGGCCTTCTTCAGCCCGAACCTCGACAACCACGGGTCGTATTTCGTCGGCTGGACCAACACGCAGGAGGTCCGCTGGCGCCAGCAGTACCGCATCTGGATGGACGTCCTGCGCGAGTTCGGGCTCAAGGGCGGCACGATCACGACGGGCGACGACACGGCGTTCATCTACTCGCTGTATGGCTTCGGGATGGTCAGGGAACTCGAACTCCACGAGGAAGCGGGCTTCCATCCCCTCGAGGTCATCAAGCATGCGACCGTGAACGGGGCGACGCTGCTGGGGCTCGGCGACCGCCTCGGGCGCGTGCGCCAGGGCTACCTGGCCGACCTGCTGGTGGTGAACGGGAACCCGCTCGAGAACCTGCACGTGCTCAACCCCACGGGCGCCGACATGAACGTCAACGGCCGCAACGTGCGCGGCGGTGCCGTCGAGTGGACGATCAAGGACGGTATTCCGTACCACGGCCCGACGCTGATGCGCGAGGTCAAGGACATCGTCGCCCGGGCCCGGGCCGCCAGGAAGTAGGAGAGACGGGCGTGAACGGTCGCCGGTGGGCACCACCCACCGGCGTGCCGGCGCCAGTCGTCGGCGCCGCGCGACCACCCGTTGGCGTGTCGCAGGCGCGTGCACAGGCAGTTGTCGAGGGGGGCACGTCTTGATGATTCAAGGTGCGACCCCCTTTCCACGCGCCGCTGCGTGCGCATGGCGCACTTGGGCTGCCAGCGGCCAGCGAAGCGGTTAGACTAGCAGCACTATGTCTCCTCACCGACGTCTCTCATTCATCTCCGTCCTTCTGGTTGGCCTGATTGGTGCCGCTGCGACGTTGCACGTGAACGCACAGGTCAAACCCGTCTACAGCCTCGGCGCCGCGGGCGTCCTGCAGCAGATCAAGAAGCTGCAGACCACCGCGTCGGCCCTCCACACGGGCGCCCATCCCGACGATGAGGATTCGGCGTTCATCGCTCGCGTTGCGCGCGGCGACTACGGCCGCGCCGCCTACCTCTCGCTCAACCGTGGCGAAGGCGGGCAGAACGTCATCGGCAACGAGCTGTTCGAGGCCCTCGGCGTCATCCGCACCGAGGAACTCCTGCAGGCCCGTGCGCTCGACGGCGGCGACCAGTTCTTCACGCGCGTCATGGACTACGGCTTCTCGAAGACGCTCGACGAAGCCGCCAAGAAGTGGGGCGAGCAGCTCGTGCTCGGCGACATGGTGCGCATCATCCGCCTGTATCGCCCGCTCGTCGTCTACTCGCGCTTCGCAGGTACGCAGGCCGACGGCCATGGCCAGCACCAGCTGTCGGGCAAGCTCACCCCGCTGGCGTTTGCGGCCGCGGCGGATCCCGCGCAGTTCCCC
>JAEUQQ010000199.1 GCA_016789685.1 Acidobacteriota bacterium
TCGGAACTGGAAGCTGCCTACTACGGCCGCCCAGCCACCCGCTTCGCGAAGTACCAGCGCGTGCTCTGCAACAAGTGCCACGCGAAGGACTAGCCGATCCGGTCACGCACTGACTGACGGCAAGACAGAGGGGCCGGCTTCTGCCGGCCCCTCCTGTTTTTGGCGACTGGTGATAAGGTGCCGACGCCAGTCGCATCGTCGCCGCCTGGCCACTTCCGAAGGACACACGCCGCCACCATGGAGGGAAGACTCGCGCTACTGCTCGTCTGCCTGCTGCTGACGGCCCACGCGCCGGTCGCTGACGCCCAGCGCGCGTTGCCGCGCGACGACGCCGACGGCCAGGTCTTCGTCTACCTGCAACCCCTGCCGCCCGAGGCCGACCGCGTCAGCTTCACCCTCAGGGCCGTGTCGGCCGTTGGCGCCCAGGGCGCCGACGTCCCACTCGACCTCGCCCTGCCGTCGATCACGCGCAACGACGTCCGGCACCAGCGGCTCATCGCCTCCGGGCGCGTCCGCGCAACGGCCTACTCGGCGCTGTCGTTCACCATCGCCAGGGCATCGGCCCGGCGCGACGGCCGTGACGCGGCCCTGCTCGTCGCCGACACGCCGGTGCGCATCGACGTCGCGTTTGCCGTTCCCCGCGGCAAGGCGGTCGTCGTGTGGCTGGCCTTCCGCCCCGAGGTCTCGATCGGCGATGGCATGAGCTTCACCCCGGTGTTCACCGCCTGGATCGCGCCGCGCCCGATGCAGAGCCTCGCCGGGTTCGTCTCGAACACGCAGTCGAACACGATCACGGTGTTCGACAAGCGGCTCCGCCAGGCCGCGGCGGTGATCCCGACCGGCCAGCGCCCGTCGGGCCTCGCCATCGACCGGCAGGCCGGGCGACTCTACGTCGCCTGCGAGGGCGACGACGAGATTCAGTCGATCGACGTGACATCGGCCGAACTGATCGACCGGACGCGCCTGCTGCCCGGCGACGGTCCGCGCGAACTGGCCCTGACGCCAGACGGGCGGACGCTCGTGTCGGTCAACACGGGCTCCAACAGCATCAGCATCTTCGACACCGCGCCTCTCACCAGGCGCGACCGCCTCGGCGTCGGCAGCGGCCCGGGCGCGATGGCCATCGACCCCACCGGCCGTCGGGCGTTCGTGTTCAACACGCTCTCGAATTCCATCTCGGTCGTCGACCTCACCCAGCGCGCCGTCGTCGCCACGCTGTCGCTCGACGCCGCCCCGCTGCGCGGCGCGTTCAGCGCGAGGGGCGACCGGCTCTTCGTCCTCTACGAACGGTCACCGTACGTCGCCGTCGTCGATCCCGTGAAGCTGTCGGTGGTCACCCGCGCGCGCCTGCGGATCGGCATCGAGGCGCTCGCCGTCGATGAGCGCCGCAACGTGATCTACATGGGCGGGCGCGACGACAACGCGCTCGAGTACTACGACCCCAACACGCTGCTGCCGACGAACACCCTGCGCACCGGGGGCGGCATCGCTCACCTGGCCATTGACGCCGAAGACAACAGCCTCTACATCGTGAGTCCCGATCGACAGCGACTACTGGTCGGCAGCCTGGCCGAACGAAAGGTCATCGCCGAAATCGACGTCGGCAAGGGCCCCTATTGGGTGGCGGTCATGGGAGAGCGGTAAGTGGCTCGCCCCCGGGCCGCATGCACGCTCGTCGTGTCGATGGCCCTGCTGCTGGCCGCGCGTCCCGCGGCGGCGCAGGGTGTGGCCGAAGGCCTGCGCGCCATCGTCGACTCGACGGTCAGCGTCATCAGCACCACCACGACCGACGTGAACGGCACCGTCACGACGACCGAGGGCACCAACTGGTACCCGAGGCTGACGCTCAACGCCGACACGCTCATCACGCCTACCTTCCGCCTGAGTGCCGGCGGCATGTTCGAGCTGAGCACGTCAGACACCACGAGCCAGTTCGGGGCGGGCGGCGATCGCGTCGACGTGAGCGCCACGCTGCTCAGGATGCGGCCGTTCATCGAGGTGCGCTCGACCAACCAGGCGTTTTCGCCAGGGGCCGGCTACTATCGCCGCCAGAACCGCACCAGTGCGCGAGGCACGCCGACGCGGACCCTCGTGAGCGACGACTACGCGGCGTACCTGGGCGTGAAGCCGACAGGGTTGCCACACTCCGACCTGCAGTTTGTCAGGACCAGGACGTTTGACGCCGACCGCGAGACCGACGACACGACCAAGGACTTCGGATCGATCCTCTCGCGCTACAACTTCAAGGGCACGAACCTCTACTACCAGGGGTCGTTCCTCGACACGACCGACCGCTTGCGGGGCTTCCAGACACGCCAGGTGTCGAACTCGGCGCGCATGGCGCAGAGCCGATCGTTCTTCAAGCGGCGCCTGCAGTGGAATGCCGCGTACAGCGTCGACCGCCAGACCCTCACCGCCAGGGCGACGGGTGAGGGAGGCGAGGTTGCGGTGCCGGTTGCGCCGTTTGCGGGCATGTCGGCGTTGAGCGACACGCCGCTCACCGTGGCGCTGACCCAGAACGGCGGCCTGATCGATGGCAACCTGACCGCCAGCGCGGGGATCAACATCGGCGTGCCGGTCGTGGGCACCGAGTCGCAGGCCAGGAACATCGGCCTCGATTTCGTCACGCCGACCGAGGTGAACCGGCTGTGGCTGTGGGTCGACCGCGACCTGCTGGTGAACATCGCCAACGCGTTCACGTGGGAGCTCTACACCAGCACCGACAACATCACCTGGCGGCGCGAAACGCTCGTGTCGGCGGCCCCGTTCGGCCCGTTCGACTTCCGCTTCCAGATCGACTTCGCCAGCGTGACGGCCCGCTACCTCAAGGTGGTGACCCGCCCGCTCTCGGGCGCCGTGCTCGACGCAGGACGCTTCCCCGACATCCTGATCACCGAGTTGCAGGCGTTCAGGACGCAGCGGGCCGGCGAGGGCGGCGACGCGCTGGTGCGCACCGGGCAGAACCTCAACACCGACGTCAGGCTGCGCCTCCTCGACACGCCGACGCTCTACTACGAAGGATCGTACTGGCTCACCGACGCGCCCTCGGGGTACGACCGGCGGACGCTGTCGAACGGCCTGGCGGTGAACCAGCGGCTCGGGCGGATGGTGTCGGCGTCGGCTCGCGCGGCCTATGAACAGGGCACGCAATCGGGCGGACCGCGGACGGCGACGGTGACCAACGCCATCCTGACGGTCGACCCGGTGCCGACGCTCACCACGTCGCTGCTCTACACGGGGCTCAACGAGAAGCTCGATGGCAAGCCCAACGACCGCAACGGCGTGTCGCTGCAGACCAACGCCCAGCTCTATCGCGGCGTCTCGGTGCAGTGCGGCGTCGGCCTCAACTACTCGACGCGCACGACCGGCGAGAGCCTGCGCGACCGCTTCTTCAACGTCAGCGGCAGCATCGTTCCCCGCAACGAGCTCACGCTGACGTTCAGCTACGCCGACATGCACTCGGAGCGATCCGGCACGTTCGTCGGCAACCCGACGCTGCGCACCCGCACGGGGTACGCAACGCTGACGATCGACCCGATCCCGACGCTGCACCTGGTGCTGGCCGAGGAACTCGTGGCGATCGAGGGCGAGCGGACGCGCAACACGCACAACATCGGCATCAACTGGGCGCCGTTTCCCGATGGCTCGCTGCAGTTCATCCTGGCCTACAACGAGGCCGTGCGGCCGCTCGAGTTCGGGTCTGAGCGCATCTTCCGGCCCGGTGTGCGGTGGGTGTTCTCGCGCCAGTCGTACATCGACGTGTCGTATCAACGGGTCGACAACGACCAATTCGTGCAGCGGACGCGCACGAAGATCTTCAGCATTGACCTGAAGTTGTTCCTGTGAGGGATTTGCGAGGCGATGGCCATGAAGACAGTACTTGCACCGGTCACCTGGGCCCTGGGACTCGTCGTGTGCGCCGCGTCGATGTCGGCGGCGCAGGTCAGCGACGTCTACCGCGACCCGCGGATGGACTTCGGCACGATCCAGACAGTGGCCGTGCTGCCGTTTGCGAACCTCACGCGTGAGCAGGTCGCGGCCGACCGCGTCCGCGACGTGTTCATCAACAAGCTGCTCTCGACCGAGGCGGTCTACGTCCTGCCGGTGGGCGAGGTGGGACGAGGCGTCGCGAAGACCGAAATCGCTGCCCCCACGGCGCCGCCGGCCGAAGACGTCGTCAAACTCGGCGCGTTCCTCAAGGTCGACGCCGTCATCACGGGGGTCGTGCGCGAGTACGGCGAGGTCAGGTCGGGCAACTCGGCGGCCAACGTGATCTCGATCAGCATCCAGTTGATCGAGACGGGGACGGGCCGGGTCGTCTGGAGCGGCTCGTCGACCAGGGGTGGCATCAGCTTCTGGGATCGCCTGCTCGGCGGCGGCGGCCAGCCGCTCAACGCGGTGACCGAACAGGCGGTCGACGCGCTGTTCGACAAGCTCCTCGGCCCGCCCGCGAAGTAGCGCGAGAACCCCGCAATGCCGCACCGCGCCTCACGGTTCCTCGTCGGCCTCTGCGTCGCCGCCTGCCTCGTGGCAGGGCGCACGGCCGACGTGTGGGCGGCCGAGCAGCCTTCGGCGGTCGCGGTGTTTCCGGTCGAGAACCTGAGCGGCGTGAACGTCCCGGCCGACGTGATCCGGCAGGTGCTCACCGAACGTCTCGCAGCCAGCGGCATCACCGTGCTCGACGATGAGACGCTCGACGCGTTCGTGGTGCGCCATCGCGTGCGCTACGCCGCCGGCGTGGACGCGGCGACCGCCGCGCTGCTGCACAAGGAAACGGGCGTCGAGGGCGTCGTGATCGCCTCGGTGGGCCTGTCGAGCGACATGGTCCCGCCGAAGATCGCCATGGTCGTCCGGCTGGTCTCGACGACTGGCGCCCCGACGGTGGTGTGGGCCGACGATGCGGGCCTGTCGGGTGACGATGCGCCGGGCCTGCTCGACCTGCGCATGGTGAACGACTACGACGAGCTGGTCGAACGGGCGCTCGACCGGCTTTGCGGTTCGCTGCTCGACTACCTCGCGACCGGGCAGGCGCGCACCGACGTGAAGCGCGCCGCGAAGTTCCGGCCCAGGGTGGCGTACAACGGCGTGCGCCTCGAGGCCGGGAAGGTCCATTCGATTGCCGTGCTGCCGTTCTTCAACGTCAGCGAGCGGCGAAACGCCGGCGAAATGCTGGCGTTGCTCTTCATGCGGCACCTGTCGTCGACTGGCGCCTTCCGCGTGATCGACACCGGCGAGGTCAGGCAGCAGTTGCTGCAGGCCCGGGTGATCATGGATGGCGGGATCTCGGTCGCCGATGCCGACCTGGTGGGCACGATCCTCGAGGCCGATTTCGTGCTGGCGGGCCGGGTCCTGGCGTACGACGACTACGAGGGGCCCGAGGGGCGGACGCACGCCGAGTTTTCGGTGGTGCTCATCGAGCGAGCGACCCGCCGCGTGGTATGGAGTTCGCATAGCGACAACCACGGCTCCGACGGAGTCCGCTTCTTCGGGCGTGGCCGCTCGACCAATGCCCAGGGTATGGCGACCCAGATGGTCAGACTCGCCACCGAGATGATCGCCAATGGCCGGAAGTGACGACCACGACGTCGGACACCCCGGAAGGAACTCATGACCCCTCGACTCCTGATTGCCTCCGCCCTCGTGCTCGTGTCGATGCCCGGCCTTTCGGGGCGTGGCGCCGAGAATTCGCCGCTTCCCGTGCGTGACGGCCGCCCGGTCGTGGCGACGGTCGGCGACGGCGCCATTGCGCTCGACGAGTTCCTGCTGCAGCTCGAGCCCGCCGGCGACCGTGCGCGACTGCTCCAGGGACGGGCTACTGCCGCTGAGCTCGAGGTGCTCCAGCGGCTCGTGACGATCCGGCTGCTGGTGCTCGAGGCCACCACGATGGGGCTCGGCGACCTACCGGAAATCCGCAAGCAGGTCGAGGTGACCTCGCGGCAGATCCTCCGCGACGTCCTGACGGAGCGGCTGACAAAGGATGTCGTCGCCGACGCGGCGGCCGTCGAGAAGGCCTACCGGGACAAGGTCAGGGAGTGGAAGACGGCGGCGTTGCTGTTCACGGATGAGGTGGCGGCCAAGGCGGCCCGCGAGGCCATCGCGAAGGGCGCCACCTTCGAGGCCATCGCGTCGAAGGCGATTGCCGGCGCACAGGCCAAGGCCGACACCGACCAGGAGTACCACCAGCAGAAGGACTACCTGCCGCAGATCGCGTCGGCCATCGCCACCCTCGACACCGGACAGGTCAGCCCCGTCATCCGCCTCGACACGGGCGTCGTGGTGGTCAAGGTGCTCGACATCCGCTATCCCGAGAAGGCCGACGTGCGCGCCGAAGTCACGAAGGTCCTGCTCGGTGAACGCCAGCTCGCGGCCCTCAAGGCCCACGAAGAGGAACTGCGCGCCGTCAACGTGGTGATTCACAAGGACGTGATCGACGGCGTCGACTACGAAGCCGCGACGCCGAACCTCGAGGCGCTGATGAAAGACACGCGGGTCATCGCCGAGATCAAGGGCGCGGCCCCCTTCACCGTCGCCGACCTCACCGACTACCTGCGGATGCAGGCCTACCACGGCGACGACAACGTCGCGCAGGGCAAGCGCTACAACTCGCGGAAGCAGGCAGCGCTCGACGCGACGGTGGCACGGCGGCTGCTCAACGCCGAGGCGCTGCGCCTCGGCATCGACGCCACGCCCGAGTACATCGATCGTATCAACGGCTACGAGGAGTCGCTGGTCTTCAACTCGTTCGTCCAGCGGGTGATCGTGCCCGACAACAAGATGCGCGAAGAAGAGGTCAAGGCCTACTACGACGCGCACACGGCCGACTACTCGACGCCGGGCATGCTGCGCGTCCGCAGCCTGGCGTTCACGAAGCGCGCCGCTGCCGAAGCCGCCACCGAGAAACTGCGCGCCGGCACCGACTTCGCGTGGCTCGCCGCCAACGCCGAAGACCAGGCCCCTCGCGAGACGCCCGACCTGCTCGTCTTCGACGGGCGTCCGGTGATGACCGACTCGATGCCCGAGGATGTGCAGAAGGTGCTGCGCGATACGGCGGCAGGCGACGTCAGGCTGTACGCGAACGGCGACGGTCCGTACTACACGCTGGTCGTGCAGGACAGGGTCGCGCGTGAACCTCGCCCGTATGCCGAGGTCCGCGACGAGATCTCGCGGAAGCTGTTCGGCGAGAAGCTCAAGGCCGCCGTCGAGACCTACGCGACCAGGCTCCGCGCGCAGGTCAAGGTCGAGGTCTTCGTCACGAAGGCCGAGTAGTCGGCGTCGCACGCTACGCTGGAGGACGGCAACATGTGGTCGTGGAAGACGGTAGCGAGGACCGTGGGCTGGGGCCTCGTCTTCGTGGCGTGTCTCGGCACGCAGTCGGGCGGCCAGGAACCCCGGCGGCGCGTGCTCGGCGGCGGATCGTCGAGCACGAAGCAGGGGCTCGGGCGCCAGGACTGCCTGGGCTGCCACAAGGCCTTCGCGAGCAAGTACATGGACATGAAGAACGTCCATGCGGTCGTCCGCGAGAACAAGTGCGACGAGTGCCACCTGCGGCACGGCCTCGTGGCCAAGCTGGTGCTCAAGAAAGACGGCAACGACCTCTGCTTCTCGTGTCATCCGAAAGAGAAGCTCGGGCTCGCCAGGGCACACATGCACACGGCCGCCAGGAACGGCGCCTGCACGTTGTGTCACAACCCGCACGCATCGCAGACGAAGTTCCTGCTGTCGGCCGACGGCAACGCGGGCTGCTACCAGTGCCACGACAAGGCGACGTTCGAAAAGGCCGTCACGCACAAGGTGCTGCAGACCGACGGGTGCCTCGCGTGCCATGCGTCGCACGGCGCCGACCAGCCCAACCTGCTCGTGCAGGACATGAAGTCCCTGTGCCTCACCTGCCACGACGGCAGCACGCCGGCCTTCACCAAGGCCCACGGCAACTACCCGGCGGCGTCGCTCGCGTGCGCCACCTGCCACGACCCGCACAGCTCGGAGCAACCGAAGCTGCTCAAGCGCAGCGTGCACGCGCCGGTGTCGGCATCGGAGTGTGACAGTTGCCACGTCGCGCCCTCGTCGGCGACACCGTTTGCGCTCAACGCCAAGGGCAGCGAACTGTGCCTGACGTGCCACGACGCGGGCGACATCAAGGGCAACGGCGCCGTCAAGCACCTGCCCTTCGCCGACGGCAACTGCCTGACCTGTCACACGCCGCACGCATCGACACACACCAAGCTGCTCAAGGCCACGGGCAACGAACTCTGCGCCACCTGCCACCGCGATACCGCAAAGGGCGTCTCGTTCGCGCACGCCCCGGTCACTGGTGACAAGGGCTGCCTGGCCTGCCACAGCCCGCACTCGGCCGCCAGCAAGGGCCTGCTGGCCACCGAGCCCGGCGCGCTCTGCGTCACGTGCCACGCCTCGACGCGCGACGCCGCGCAGAAGGCCACCACGCCGCACGCGCCAGCGGCCACGGACGATTGCGCGGCCTGTCACGACGCGCACGGCTCCAACGTCAAGGGGCTCCTCAACGACCGGGCCGATCGCGTCTGCTACAGCTGCCACACCGACAGCCAGGCGAAGTTCGTGAAGACCTACACGCACCAGCCGGTGCGTGACGGTGCGTGCACGTCGTGCCACGCGGCGCATGGCAACAACACGGCGAAGCTGCTCAAGGCCGAGGGCGCCCCCCTCTGCGCCTCGTGCCACCAGGCGCTGATGAAGCCCCTCGAGGGCGGCACACGTCACGGGCCCTTCGTCGAGGGCATGTGCCTGACCTGCCACGATCCGCACGGCAGCAACGTCAAGGGCATGGCCGCCGACACCGCGGGCACGCTCTGCGCGGGATGCCACTCCGACGTCAAGGACGGCGTCGATGCCGCGCGCGCCAGGCACAAGCCGGTCGTCGACGGCGAGTGCACGAGCTGCCACAGCCCGCACCAGTCGGCGCTCGACACGCTGCTGCTCGCCAAGGGCAGCGACCTGTGCCTCGGCTGCCACAAGGACATCAAGGCGAGCCTCGCGCTGCCGCAGGTGCACTCGCCGGCCGCGCGCGACTGCCTGCGCTGCCACAAGCCCCACGCGTCGGCCGAGCCGACGCTCATGACGCAGCCCGTGCGGACGGTGTGCGCCGACTGCCACGACCTGAAGGCGCCGGCGTTCAGCACCGCGCACCTCGACATCGACCCGGCCGTGATTCGCTGTGAACGGTGCCACGATGCCCATGGCTCGAAGGAGCCGAAGCTGTTCAAGAGCACCGCGCACGCGCCGTTCGCGATGAAATCGTGCACCGACTGCCACCTGGCCCCGTCGGGGGTGAAGCGATGAGGAACGCCATCATGGCCTCGCGCCTCAACGTCGCCATCGTCACGCTGGCCCTGCTCGCCGGCGGCTTCGCGGTGGCCCGCACGCAACAGAATCCCTACCGACTCAAGCAGCCAGACCAGCGGAAGCTGTGCCTCGACTGCCATTCCGACTTCGAAGCGACGCTCAAGAAGCAGTACGTACACTCCGCCGTGCAGGCCGGCGACTGCGCGAGCTGCCACAGCCCCCACGTGTCGTCGCACGGCAAGCTGCTCTCGGCCGATCCCTCGCGGGTGTGCGCGACGTGCCACGAAGACATGGTCCCGGCGGCCGCCAGGAGCGTGCACAAGGTCGTCGCCGACGGCCAGTGCGCGAAGTGCCACGACCCCCACGCCTCTGACAACCCCGCGAACCTCGTCGCGCGCGGCAACGACCTGTGCGTGAGCTGCCACAAGGAGATCGGCAACGCCATCGCGACGGCGAAGTTCAAGCACAGCCCCGTCGGCCAGGGATGCACCTCGTGCCACACGCCGCACGCCTCGGAGCAGTCGACCAGCCTGCTCAAGACCGCGATGCCCGACCTGTGCGTGAAGTGCCACAAGACCGACGGCCCGGCGTTCGTCAGCCGGCACATGCGCTACCCCGTCGCGAAGGCATCGTGCACCTCGTGCCACGATCCGCACGGGTCGAACCAGCCGGCCCTGATGCTGAACAGCGTGCACGCGCCGGTCTCGAACAGCACGTGCAACCTGTGCCACAACGCGCCGGATTCGGCCACGCCGTTTGCCACCAAGCGCACGGGCTTCGAGCTGTGCAAGGGCTGCCACAACGAGATGGTCACGGCCACGATGGCCAAGGATCGCCTCCACTGGCCGGTCGCTGACGCCAGGGGCTGCGAAAACTGCCACAATCCGCATGCGTCGAAGGTCGACAAGCTGCTCAAGACCAACACGGCAGCGCTCTGCAGCGGGTGCCACGCCGACACCGCGCGCAAGATCGCCACGACCACGGCCAAGCACGCGCCCGTGCAGGACGGCCTGTGCGTCTCGTGCCACTCGCCCCACAGCTCGAACGGCGTGTACCTCATCGACCAGCCTTCGGTCGTTGAACTGTGCGGCACGTGCCACGACTACGGCGAACACTCGTCGCATCCCATCGGCGACGCGGCGGTCGATCCGAGGAACAAGAACCTCCGCGTCGACTGCCTGAGCTGTCACAACGGCCATGGCACCGAGCACAAGTGGATGCTCCTGGCGCCGACCAACGTGGAACTGTGCACGCAGTGCCACAAGAAGTTCTCGAGGTGACGCCGATGAAGACAGTTTCACTCGCCGCGATCGCCGCGACCGTGTGCGTCACGGGACTCCTGCAGATCTCCGCGGCCGACACCGCGCGATTCAGGTACCTGGCATCGGTGTACGCCGATGGCGCGGGCGCCAGCCTCAAGCGTCCCGAGGGAGTCGCCTGCGACGCGACCGGGCAGGTCGTCGTCGCCGACACCGGCAACGGCCGGCTCGTGCGGTTCACCTATCGCAACAAGACGCTGACGCCGGGGGCCGAGACCCGCGTGCCGCAACTGACCGCGCCGGTGCGCGTCCAGATCAACTCGAAGGGCGACATCTACGCCCTCGACGGCAAGCAGCGGCGCATCGTCCACCTCGGCCCCGACGGCGCGTTCAGGGACTTCGTCACGTTCGACGGCGCCCCGGCCCCGGCAACGATCGTCGTCAAGAGCTTCGCGATCGACGCAGCCGACCATCTGTACGTGCTCGACGTGTTCTCGGCACGCGTCCTCGTGCTCGACGCCAGCGGCCGATTCCAGAAGTCGCTCGCCCTGCCGGGCGCGGCGTCGTTCATCACCGATATCGCCGTCGATGCGGGCGGCACGGTGCTGGCGCTCGACTCCATCAGCCGACGCCTGCATGCGTCGGCGAAGGACGCGGGCGCATTCAGCCCGCTGGGCGGCGACCTGGGCGACGCCGTGCTGACGATGCCGACATCGCTCGCAACCAGCAGGGGCCTGATCTTCGTGGTCGAAGGCAGCGGCGGCGCCATTGCCAGCCTCGGGCAGGATGGCGCGTTCGTCGGGCGCCAGTTGACGCACGGCTGGCAGGAAGGATCGCTGAATCACCCCGCGCAGGTCTGCGTCACCGACGCCGACGAGATGGTCGTCGCCGACCGCGACAACAGCCGCGTGCAGGTGTTTGGGCTCACGCGTTGAGTCCGCGCCCCTGACGCGCGAGACGCACGAACGCATTGGCGGCCCCGCAACGCCTGCGTGGGCCCGCACGGCACGTGCGCGCAAGACGCACACGATGTCACCACAGCACCAGTAGTCGCCGCCTGGCGAGACTCCGCCGCACGCAACGCCTGCGGCGCCGCGTCACTTCAAGTCGCCCCCGCCTCAGCCGATTCCCATTCTGTAATCGTGGCGGCTCCGCTCGATGCCTGCGCCGCGCAGGCGTCGGCCGCCGGTCTGCCACGCCATTGTGGAGAGTCGTGATGAAGGCAACCGGGTTCGTCCACCCAGCACTGCTGGCCGTGCTGGCCCTGGGGCTCAGCAGCCCCGCACTCGCGTTTCATCGCGGCGGCACCGGCGAGTGCACCGGGTGCCACAGCATGCACACCGCCAGCGCATCGTCGAGCCGGTTGCTGAAGCAGTCAGACGCGAGTTCGGTCTGCCTCTCGTGCCACCAGAGTCCCGAGGACGCGGCGCCGAACGACTACCGCGTCGCGACACCAGAGGCGCGCATGCCCGTTGGCGTCGCACCGCTGCAGCGCACGCCTGGGGGCGACTTCGGCTGGTTGAAGAAGCACTACATCTACACGATCGACGGCGCGACCACGCACGAGAGCGGCGCCAGCCACGGCCACAACATCATCGCGGCAGACTTCGGGTTCGTCGCCGACACCGCAAACACCACGGCGCCCGGCGGGACCTTCGCGGCCGGGGAACTGTCGTGCACGTCGTGCCACGATCCGCACGGCAACTACCGCAGGCTCGCCGATGGCTCGGTCGTCGCGTCGGGCCCCTCGATCACCGGATCGGGCTCGTACGCGAGCAGTCCGGCACCGGCTGCGGGCTCGGCCGTGGGTGTGTATCGCCTGCTGGCGGGAGCCGGGTACAGTCGCGGCGGCGTCACGTTCACGGGAGCACCAGTGGCCGTGGCCCCGGAGTTCAACAACCGCTCCGAGGTCACGAGCGAGACCCGCGTGGCCTATGGGCACGCGACGGGCGCGGGCCAGGAGACGTGGTCTCGATGGTGTGCGACATGCCACCCGCAGATGCTGTCGCAGGGCCACTCGGCCGACGTGGCGCTCGGCGCGATGATGCGCGACACCTACGCGGCCTACGTGAAGTCGGGTGACCTGTCGGGCTCGCTCGACACGTCGTACTCGTCGCTCGTGCCGTTCGTCGAGAACACGTCGACCTTCGCGGCACTCGCGTCGCATGCGCGCAGCGACAACGGCGCGCTCGAGGGGCCAGGCAGCAGCGATCTCGTGAGCTGCATCACCTGCCACCGCGCGCACGCGTCTGGCTGGGAAGACATGATGCGGTGGAACAACAAGTCGACCTTCCTCACCCGCGACGGCGCGTGGCCAGGCACCGACACGACCCCCAACGATCCGCAGTACGCGCGCGGGCGGACGTCGAACGAAACGCGCGCCGCCTACTACGATCGCCCGGCCAGCCGCTTCGCGACGTACCAGCGCCCGCTCTGCAACAAGTGCCACGCGCGCGACTGATCGACGGGGCGCGTCCGGCCGCGGTCAACGGGGGCGCGTTCGGCGGCGGTCAACGGGGGCGCATCATGATGCGCCCCTACGGTTTGCCGATCTTCGCGTCTTCGACAATCACCGGGTAGGCGTAACCCGCCCCGAAGTCCTTGTTCACTCGGACTATGCCCTTCACGACGACGACGGTCCCCACGGACGCATCGTCCATCGTCGTGACGGTGAGGTCGTCGTCCTGGGCCGCGCGCGAACCGGAGCCGTCGCGCAGGTGCACCCAGTTGCGGCCCATGATGTTGGGGCTGAACTTCACGACCTTTGCGCGGATGACCACGGGCGCATCCTTGAGCGACGCACGCGACGCGTAGACCTCCGCAATGCGATACGCATTGGCCCCGTCGGCCTTCTCGACCTTGATCGAGGCGTCGGCGGGCGCGACGGGAACGGTCGGGTGCATCGGCATCCCCCCGGGCGGCATCTGCGGCATCGGTCCTGGCGCCCCCGCCTGCCCCGACTGCTCGGCCTGTTGCATCCGCGCCAGGGCCTCGGCCATCTTCGGTGGCATGTTCGCGGGCATGCCCTGCTCGGTGCCCGCCGCCAGTTTCGGCGCGGTGGCCGCACCAGCGGCCGGTGGCGAGCCCGCCGTACCATGCCCCGCCTGCAGCGTGGGGGCCTTCGCGTCGGCCGTGCCGGCAAGCGCGCCGAAGACGATGCGGTCGAACTTCCGCTTGAGCGAGGTGCTCTCGAAGCCGTCCATCGTGATGGCGTTGACAACGGTGACGGTGTCGCCCAGCTTCACATTGGCGGTGTTGACCGCGGCCCAGACGTCACCGCTCGACGTGCCCAGGCGCAGGTACATGCCGCTCGAGAGGTCGATTCGCTCGAGCACCTTCCCCGAAACGGTCAGCCTGGGCTGTTCCGGCGGCCTGACCGGCGTCGCGGTCGATGCCGTGGGCGCCGCACCGGGTCCGGGCCCCGTGGCCAGCGGTGCGGTCGCTGGCGCAGCCGCCGGCGACGCACCAGGCGCGCTCGTGGACGAGTCGACAGGCGCGTTGCCCTTGCAGGCGACGAGGCTCAGGGCCAGCAAGACGAAGGGGGCGGATCGCATGCAGAAGGGCTCCCGACCACGAAGGACCACGGAGGGACGTTGTCGCCCGGCAGGAAGCCAGGC
>JAEUQQ010000224.1 GCA_016789685.1 Acidobacteriota bacterium
GGGGAACGACGGTTTTCGTTTTGTTCCCCTTTTGTTCCCCAGCAGCGACACGTCGCCCCGGATATGGGGTAGAATCGTCGAATTCGTTAGGAATTTTGGTGAGCCCGGTAGGAATCGAACCTACAACCAACAGATTAAGAGTCTGCTGCTCTGCCAGTTGAGCTACGGGCCCACAGGGTGGGGGCTGGCATGGAACGCCACGACGCGTTCCGCGGTCGCCACGGACGGATGCGACCGCCACGGCAACGGCCCACGAAGATACCACAGGTCAACCGGCGATGCGCAAGCCCGCACGCACAAGCGATGGTGGCGACAACGTCCGTTGTCACATGCTGGTCGTGTAAAGGCTTCGCGAGTCGCGAACTTTGTCGTCTTTACGGTCGACTTCGTCGGAGAAATATGGCCGCAGGCACGATCTCGACCGTGGCACGACGTTCGCTAATCATCGCGGGCCCGTCTGGTCGGACCCCCAACTCCTTCCCGAGGACTCTTCATGCGTCGATCGGAACGAAACTTCACGCGGGGGCTCGTCCGTGGCCTCGCGGCCGGCCTCCTCATCGCCACGACGGCCGCGGCGGCATCGGCCCAGGTCGTCATCAGCCAGGTGTACGGCGGCGGCGGCAACAGCGGCGCCACCCTCAAGAACGACTTCATCGAACTCCACAACAACGGCACCTCGGCGCAGTCGCTCGACGGCTGGTCCATCCAGTACGCCTCGTCGACCGGCACGAGCTGGTCGCGGCTCAACTTGGCCGGGTCGATTGCCCCAGGCGGGTACTACCTCATCCAGATGGCACAGGGAGCGGGCGGCACGGTGAACCTGCCCACGCCCGACGCCACCGGGACCGTCGCCATGAGCGGGTCTGCCGGGAAGGTCGCCCTCCTGGCCAGCACCACGACCGCGACCGGCACCTGTGCGGTCGGCGCCGTCGACAGCGTCTCGTACGGCTCGGGCTCCACGGCCTGCGAAACGACCCAGGCGCCTGGCCTGACGAACGCCACGGCGGCACTTCGCGCCGGCGACGGCTGCACCGACACCAACAACAACGGCGCCGACTTCACCGCCGCCACGCCCGCACCGCGCAACTCGGCGTCGGCGCTCAATGCCTGCAGCGGGGCTCCACAGGTCACGCTCTCGATCAACGACGTCTCGATCGGCGAGGGCAACAGCGGCACGGTCACGGCGACTTTCACGGTGAGCCTGTCGTCGTCGAGCCACACGGGCGTCTCGTTCGACATCGCGACGGCCGACAACACAGCCACCACGAGCGACAACGACTACGTCGCGCGCAGCGAGACGGGTGTGCTGATTGCTCCGGGCGACGACTCCTACACGTTCGACGTGACCATCAACGGCGACACCGTGCTCGAGGCCGACGAGACGTTCGTCGTCAACGTCGCGAACGCCATCGGCGCGACCGTCATCGACGGTATCGGCACCGGGCGGATCAGCAACGACGAAGTGCCACCGCCGGTGGTGACCGATGTCGTGATCAGCCAGGTCTACGGCGGCGGCGGCAACAACGGGGCGACGCTCACGCACGACTTCGTCGAGTTGTTCAACCCCGGCGCAAATCCCGTGGACCTCATCGGCTGGTCGCTCCAGTACAACTCCACGTCGGGCACGAATGCCTGGCAGGTGACGCCGCTCTCGGGCAGCATCGCGCCTGGTGGATACTTCCTCGTTCGATTCGCCGCCGGTGGGGGTGGGACGGTGGCGTTGCCAGCGCATGATGCGACCGGCACCACGAACCTCAGTGGCACGTCCGGCAAGGTCGCCCTCCAGACGTCGACCACGGCGATCGTCGGGGCGTGCCCCGCGGGCAGTACCGCCGACCTCGTTGGGTACGGCAGCACGGCATCGACCAACAACTTCTGCTTCGAGGGCGCTGGCCCGACGGCGGTGCTGAGCAACACGACGGCCGCGCTGCGCAAGCGCGGCGGCTGCTACGACACCGACAACAACAGCGCCGACTTCTCTGTCGGAACGCCGCTGCCGCGAAACTCGGCCTCGCCGACGCGGAGTTGCACACCGGTGCCGGTCACGATCTCGCAGATCCAGGGCGCCGGCCTCGCCTCGCCCCTGGCCGGCCAGGACGTCAGCACGACCGGCATCGTGACGGCGCGCAAGTCGAACGGCTTCTTCATGCAGACGCCCGACGCGTCAATCGATGCCGACGCGCAGACATCGGAAGGCATCTTCGTGTTCACGTCGGTGGCGCCCGTCGCCGCGGTCGGCGACGCGGTCGGGGTCGTCGGCACGGCAACCGAGTTCTTCAACCTCACGCAGATCGACGCCTCGCTGCCCGGTGACGTGTCGGTGATCACGTCGGGCAACCCGCTGCCCGCGCCGGTCACCCTGACGCCGGCCATCCTCGATCCCGCCGGCACGCCGACGCAGCTCGAGCGGTTCGAGGGCATGCGGATGTTCGCGCCGTCGCTGACGTCGGTCGCGCCCACCAGCGGGTTCGGCGAGACGTCGACGGTGCTCACCGGAGTGCCGCGGCCGATGCGCGAACCGGGTATCCCGGTCAGCGACCCCGTGCCGGTGGATCCGACGTCGGGCCTCGTCGATTGCTGCATTCCGCGCTTCGACGAGAACCCCGAACGCATCGTCCTCGACACCGATGGCCTGATCGGCACGACGCCGCTGACGGTCACTTCGAACGTTGCCTTCGGCAGCATCACGGGTCCCCTCGACTACACCTTCGGCGCCTACAAGCTGCTGCCCGAGGTGACGCCGACTCCCAGTGCCAACATGGTCGGTGTGCCGGTGCCCGTGCCTGGCGCCGGCGAATATACGATCGGCGGCTTCAACATCGAGAACTTCACTGGCGACGTCACCCGCACGCAGAAGGCGGCACTGGCGATCCGCAACCTGATGCGCTCGCCCGACATCATCGGCGTGATTGAAGTCAGCAACCTCGCGGCGCTGCAGGGCCTGGCGACGCAGATCAATGCCGATGCGGTCGCGGCCGGCGAACCCGATCCGGAGTACGACGCACGGCTCGGCGTCACGGGCGGCACACAGAACGTCGGGTTCCTCGTCAAGACGTCGCGCGTGCGGATCGACAGCGTGTCGCAGGAGCCGGCAGGCACGTACATCAACCCGATCACTGCCGAGCCCGACCCGCTCCACGACCGTCCACCCTACATCCTGCGCGCGACGGTCGACGTCAACGGTCCGAACCCGCACCCGGTGGTCGTGGTGGTCAACCACCTGCGGTCGTTCATCGAGATCGAACTCGAAGGTGGCGAGGGCCCGCGCGTACGCGCCAAGCGGAAGGCCCAGGCCGAGTCGCTCGCGCAGCTGCTGCAGGACCTGCAGGCCGAGCTGCCCAGCAAGGCGGTCGTGTCGTTGGGCGACTACAACGCGTACCAGTTCAGCGATGGCTACACCGATCCGATCGCCACGTTGAAGGGGCAGCCGACGCCCGACGAGGACATCGTTGTGGATGCCAGCCCGGACCTGGTGTCGCCCAACTTCATCAACCTGACCGACACGCTGCCCACTGCCGAGCAGTACAGCTTCGTGTTCGAGGGCACGCCGCAGGCACTCGATCACATCCTCGTCAACACGGTCGGCAACGGCTTCGTCCAGCGCTACGCGGTTGCGCGCGGCAACGCCGACTTCCCCGAGGGCGCGTTGGCCGCCGATGCGACGCGGCCCGAGCGCGCGTCTGACCACGACATGCCGGTGGCGTTCCTGCGCTTCCCCGACGTCACGCCGCCGACCATCGACAGCATCGCCGACATCACGGCGCCTGCAACGCAGCCCGGTGGCGCCATCGTGACGTTCGCGACGTCGGCGACCGACAACACCGACGGCGCCTTGCCCGTCACCTGCTCGCCCGCGTCGGGCAGCGTGTTTGCCGTCGGCGTGACGCCGGTGACGTGCACGGCGACGGACGCGGCCGGCAACGCGGTCTCGACGTCGTTCACGGTCACCGTGACGACGGGCACGCCGAGGCTGGTGGCGCAGGTGGTCGGCAAGACGTCGGGCGCCACGACGATGACGATCGACGTGCGCTTCACGAACATCGGCACGGGCAGCGCGGTCGACGTGGTCGTCGACGGGGTGATCTTCCGCACCGTCGCCGGCACCGGTGTCGTGACGCTTTCGACGCCCACCATTCCGATGGCGCTCGGCCTCGTCACGCCGGGCCAGTCGGTGACCAGGACGCTGTCGCTCACCACCGGTGCGGTGACGCGCTTCGCGATCACCGAGAACGGTAGCCTCAAGACCGCCGCGGGGAGTCCGCTGCGCTTCTCATCGTCGCAGGCCGTCATCAAGTAGTGACGGCAGGCACCGGTCGGCCGGGACAGGGATGCCCCGGCCGGCCACTTCTCCCCAAGGTCACAGGAGTCGTTCCGTGAAGAAGATCCTTGCAAGCGCCACACTCGCCGTCGCGTGCATCCTCGGCGTTGCCGCCGCGCCCGCGTCTGCCGCCCCCATCCTGAACATCACGTTCGATCCGAACCCGGTGATCGGCTCGTCCGACGCGCTGGTCGACGTCTTCGGCGAAATCGAGAACACCTCGACCGACGAGGTCGCGGAGATCCAGATCAGCTGGACCGGTGGCTTCGGCGTGGACTTCCTGCAGAGCCTCGATACGCTGTTCCTCACGATCGCGGGCGGCGGCACGTTCACAGGGCTCATCGGGCAGTTCCAGTTCCCGACAGGCAGCGTGGGAGATACCGGCACCGTGATGCTGGACGTGATGTTCAACCTGTACGATTCGCCCCTGGTAGGCCCCAGCCTGCAGTTCGAGACAGCCGAGTTCACTGCGACCGTCCCCGAGCCCGCCTCGATGACGCTCTTCGGCCTCGCGCTCGCCGGCGCCGCCTTCGCACGCCGTCGCCGCTAGACCGCCACGCCGATCGCCTCGCGCCGCGCCGCGAACGCGCCAGCCTCGACGCCCCAGTGGGACGAACCGTCCCGCCGGGGCGTTGTCGTGTACGCGTGCGCCCGTGCGCCGCAGCGATTTCCCCGGCTGCCGGTGCCCTGCGGGTGCATCATGTCGTCGAGATCCCCCGCGTGCTGACCGCCAACCTCGTCGTGGCTGCGACCTGGATCCTCGTCCTCGCGGGGGTCGCGTTCGTGTTCGCGCGCCTGCGCCGCCGGCGCACCCACATCGGCGCCGCCGCGGCTGGCGCCGTCTACGAGATGCTCAACCAGGACAAGCGCAACGCCATCGAGACCATCGTCGAAGAGAAGGCGGCCGAGGCCGACCCCGAGCGCGCCGACGGCGACCTGCCGCGCCTCGAGCAGCCGCGGCAGTGACGCGGCGCGTGGGCGGCGATTTTGCCCGGCTGCGGGCTTCGGCTACAGTTGCTCGACCGTTGATGGGTCGACTGCGGAGACATGACAGTGCGTGAAGGATTCCTGAAGGGTATCGGGTTCGTGTTCGGCGTGGCGTTCGCCGCACTGTTCTCGCTCGTGGTGCTGAGTGTCGCCTTCCTGACCCTTGGCGCCGGAATTGGCGCGGGCATCGCGGGTGCATCCGGCGGCGCAGCGGTATCGGGCGGCGCAGGCGGTTACACCTACGTCAGCGGCAAGGCCGGCAGCGCCAACAAGCTGCTCGTGCTCCGCATCGACGGCATGATCCTCGGCACGCCGCCGCGCGACCTCTCGTCGGCGCTCTTCGTGCCGCAGGCGACCTACGGCTACGTCATCCGCCGCGTGCTCGACGAGGCCGCAGCCGATGCGTCGGTCAAGGGCGTGATGCTCCACATGCAGACGCCGGGCGGCACGATTTTCGGCGCCCGCGCCATCCACGACGGGGTGATGGCGTTCCGCGAGTCGAAGAAGCCGATCATCGCGTGGGTCGAGGGCCTCTCGGCCTCGGGCGGCGTGATGGCGATGGTGGGCGCCGACAAGATCTACGCCGACCACGGTTCGTTCATCGGCAGCATCGGCGTGATCGGGCCCTCGTGGCAGTTCTTCAACAAGCCGCTCGCCACCGATGGCGGCCTGCTCGGCGGCGGCATCGTCACGCAGAACGGCATCGAGCAGGTGGTGATCTCGGCCGGCAGGGGCAAGGATCTCGGGAATCCCTTCCGCCGCGCGACGCCCGAAGAAATCAAGGTCCTGCAAGACGGGGTGAACGCCGAGTACGCGTCGTTCGTGCAGCACGTCGCCTCGAACCGCAACATCGCCGAGCCGACGATCCGCGACGAGATGGGCGCGCAGATCTTCGGCAACGCGCAGGCCGAGGCGTTCAGGCTGATCGACGGCACGCGCGATCGCACGGCGGCCATCGACGAGCTGGCGACGCTGGCCAAGCTGGGCAAGGACTTCCAGCTGGTGCGCCCGCACGCCGAGCAGCAGGGCTGGCTCGCACAGATGCTGCAATCGCGCTTCACGCTCGCGCCGCCCTCGGCCTCGGCGGATCCGGCCGCGGTGGTGGCGCGCGAGGTGTGCGACGCGCAGGCGCGGTTCCCGCTCGCCTATTACGGAAACCCCTTCGCCCTCTGCCCGTAGGGGCGCATCATGATGCGCCCCTGCACGTGTCCCGCGTGATGCGCCCCTGCACGCATCCCTGCGCGCGTCTCCCGATGTGCCCCTCCACGCGTCGCCGACGCGCCTCCCGACGTGCCCCTGGTGATGCGTCCACCCACGCGCGCATCATGATGCCGCCCGTGCGTTACCGCACCTTCGTCGCCAGCAGGTTCGTGCCGGCGCCCCAGAACGCGCCCTCGGCGTCGTTGTAGACCGAGCCCTCGACGGCCAGGGTCGAGACGTTGCGCGCCTCGATGTGCACACCGAATCGCCGGTGCAGGGCGTTGGGGAACTCGTCGCCGATGCTCACGGTGAACCGCGCGCCGGCGCCGACGACGTAGGCTTTGGTCTCAGGGGCCCGATCCTCGTAGAGCACGGTGACATCGACGGTGTCGCCGACCGTGCCGGTGTTCGAGATCAGCACGTAGCTCTGCGAGTTGTCGCCGTAGCCGGCCGCTCCCTCGGCCAGGGTCCACTCGGCTCCCACGGTCGTCGAGCCGAGCGAGACGTGCGCTTCGTACCATCCGCTCGCATCGCCCCACCACATCGCGCGCTCGACGACGATCGGCACGCCATTCTGCGACGTGACGACGGTCGAGACCGACGTGCCGGCGAGGCCGGGTTCCTGGTCGACCCAGATCGTGTCGCGCGACTGCGGCGCGATGGTGCGCGTGGCGGTGGTGCTCGAGCCGTTGGGCAGCAGGAAGCGCGCCTCGACCTGCGCGGGTGCGAGCCCGGGGTTGGCGACGAGCACGAACAGGTCGAAGGGCGCGAGCGTCGCGCCCTCGGCGAGGTACCACTGCGTGCCCGCGGCCGTGGCGCCTGCGCCGTCGTGCCCGGCGCCGAACGTCTGGCCGGGGCGATTCAGGTACAGCGCGCGCTCGACGACGATCCCGCTGTTGTCGGTCGTCCGGATCTGCGCCGACACGTTGGTCGCGACGAGGCGCGCATCCTCCTGGTTGATCCACAGCGTCGTGCGCGACGTGGCGGGCAGGCGGTATCGCTTCGTGAGCGGCGCCTGGCCGCCGGGGAAGAGATACGTGACGTCGGCATCGACTGCGAACGCGTTGGGATTCTGCAGCAGGTAGAACAGCTGCAGGCCCGAGTGCGTGGCGCCTTCGGCGAGGAACCACTCGTGGGTGGGCGCGGTGACGGCGCGCTCGGCGTGCGCGCCGAAGCGTCGCGCGGCGTCCCAGTGCATGTCGCGCGAGACGGCGATGTCGACGTTCGACTCGACGACGGTCGAAAATTCCGCGGTCTCGAGGCCCGCGATGGTGCGTGGGTTGATCGAGACGCGGCGCTGCGCGGGCACGAGGACGTGCATGGCGAACACCTGCCCGTCTGATCGCAGGAAGCGGACGACGACGCGCGCGGGCGTGGTCGTGGCGTTGGCGAGGTTGAGCGAGAGGTCGAAGAAGCTGCTCGTGGCGCCCTCGGCGAGGTAGCGCGTGACGGTGGCCGTGGGGTGCGTGTTGGCGGCGAACTCCGCGGCGTTGGTGCGGCCGTCGCCATCCGGATCGCCACTGGCGCCATCCGCACCGGCGCCGGAGCCGGGATTCAGCCCGAACCGGCGTTCCCACGCATCGTTGAGGCCGTCGTTGTCGCGGTCGGCCGAGTCACCGGGTGCGATGCGGAAGATGGTGCCGGTGAACGAGACGATGTAGAGCTCGCCATCCGCATCGGCCTCGATGGCGGCGACGTTGCCGAGCACGCCCGTGCCGCCGAGTTCGGCGGTGTGTTCGCGGAGGTCGCTCGCGGTGGCCTCGCGGGTCGAGGGATCGACGGCGAGGGCGAGCGAGAAGACGCGGCCGCCGACGAAGTCGGCAAAGAAGTAGCGGCCGACGTAGGCGGGATCGAGGGCGAGGCCTCGGTAGACGGTGCCGCCGGCGACCGAGTCGCCGAAGCCGGTCGACTGGTTGCTGACGTAGTCGTAGATGGGGTCGGTGGCGGGCTCGTAGGCGAGCGGCAGGCTGGTGACGCCGTCGACGGTGCCTTCGCGGTTGCGCCATCCGTAGTTGCGGCCGCCGGCGCCGGCGGGTTCGTAGTCGATCTCCTCGCGGGCCCCCTGTCCGACGTCGCCGATGATCATCGCGCCGGTGCCGCCGAGGCTGGGATCGTCGAAGGTCCACTTCCACGGGTTGCGGAGGCCGAAGGCCCAGATCTCTGGCCTGGCGTCGACCGGCGTGTTGTCGACGAAGGGGTTGTCGGCGGGCACGCGCAGGCCGTCGGTGTTCGACGGTGGCACGTGGACATCGATGCGGAGCATCTTGCCGAGCAGCGTGGTGGGATCCTGCGCGCGGTGCTCGGGATCGTTGCCGCTGCCGCCGTCGCCCATCCCGATGTAGAGGTGGCCATCTGGGCCGAAGCGCAGCGTGCCGCCGTTGTGATTCGCGTAGGGCTGCGTGATGGTGCGGGTGCCGTCGCTCCAGCGCAGGTCGAGGCGCGAGGTGCTGTCGGCGGCGAGGGGGTTGGTGAGCGAGCGGCGGTAGCGCGCGACGACGGTGTGGCCGTTGGAGTTGGTGAAGTTGAGGTAGCAGTGGCCGTGCGAGGCGTAGTCGGCGGGGCAGGCCATGCCGAGCAGGCCGCGTTCGCCCCCCGAGGCGATCTGCGTGCCGGTGAGCGTGAGGTAGTCGGTGGCCTGCAGGGTGCCGGTGCCGGTGGCGTTGCGCCTGACGACGCGGACGCGTCCACCTTGCTGGACGACGTACTGGATGTGGGGTGCCGACGGGTCCTGGATGAAGGCGACGGGCGACGAGAGCCCAGAGACGTAGGGGGTGGCGGTGAGCGGCGCGAGGGGCTGGGCCGCCGTGATGACAGGCAGAGCGATCAGGGTGAGGGCGAGGATGAGGCGTCGCATGGCACCACCCCTTTCAAATAGCCGGCCAACCAGTAGCCGCGGCGGGGTCACGTCTTTCATTGCAGCATTTCTCAAGACCTGTCCCCCGCCGCGCAATTCTGACGGGCACCACGTCGGGTTGACACGCGGCGCCGCGAGAGTGCG
>JAEUQQ010000226.1 GCA_016789685.1 Acidobacteriota bacterium
CGAGGATCGGCGACGTCTCGCGCGCCGGTTCGGTGATGCGGCCGACCGCGCGCGTCATCGGGAGCGTGAGCCCGGTGGTCTCGAGCCCGAGGCGCGCCGCGATGTGCGCCGCGTTGACCGCGTCGGCGTCACGGCCGAGCACGAGGGTCGCCTCGGTGCGATCCGGGATCAGGTCGGTGTAGCCGTCGCCCAGCCAGCCGTCGATCGAGTACGGGCTCGTGAGATCGAACGTCTTGGACGGTGGCGCGGCGGCCTCGGCGGTGCGGCCGCGCTCGCCGGGCGAGTCGGTCGCCAGTTCGTCGGGGTCGATGGGCGGTGTCAGGGTCCGCGGATTGAGGCCAGCGCGGGCCACGGTGGCCCGGCCAACGCTGGCCGACCCGGCCACGAGGTCGATGGCGACCTCGGCCGCATTGGCGAAATTGAGCGTCTGCGGCTCCCGCCCCTGGCGGTGCGCGCGGTCCAGCTGCGCAAACGCGTCGAGCGCCCGACGACCATCGGCGGCCGGTACGCTGACCCGCGCCACGACCCTGGCAATCCCACGGCGATCACGATCGACGACCAGCGACGTGATGCCCGTGGATTGCGCGGTGATCCGCTGCGTGCGCAGGAAGCCGGCGATCTGCTGTTCGATAGCCGTCAGCGTGAGGCCCGTCATGCTCCACACCCGCGGCAGGCGGGCGCCGAACTGCGTGCCCGCCGCCGTCGTGCCCTCGTCGTCCGCGCCGGCAATCACGACGGCAGGGCCGCCGCCGGCCGGCGAGGCCACCAGCGCGATCAGCCCCTGCCCGGGCCCCAGGGCGTCGAGGTCGATGGCCTTCGACGCGGCGAGCGCGACGACGCGGGCGTTCTGCCGCCCGACGAGGAGGGGGATGACCGCCGGGTCGAGCGTGTCGGTGTCGCGCACCAGCACGGGCAGGCGCGCCTCGGTCGTCTCGAAGCCGAGGCGGGCCGCGACGTTCGTCGCGGCGTCGCGATCACCGGCGGTCGGCGCGGCCGCAACGACCACGCGCGCCGCCACGAGATCGGCGAGGCCATCGCCGTTGGTGTCGCGCGCGAGGCCACGCGACAGGTCGAACAAGGCGGCGAGGCTGGTGGCCGGCGTCTCGCCGACGGCCGGGACCGGCCGTTCGTGCCCCACCAGCGCCAGTGCCACCACCGCCACACCTGCGATCACCCGGGACAGCTTCACGTCGCGTCTCCCTTGTGCACCCGCGCCGCCCGGTGTGTCGGGCGGCAGCCGCGGGACTCGATTGACTGGAATGAGAACGAAGAGAGCAGAGCAAGGTCCGTTCCCGGCATCCGTGCGGGCCCTTTGCCGGCGTACGGCGCCAAACGGGTCACTGCCCGCCTGTCGCGAGGCAGCGGTGCGAAACGAAGTGCTGCAACACTCTGTGCTACGTCGCGATCCGGTGCTCGCGCAGCTTGCGCCAGAGCGTCGTCCGGCTGATGCCGAGTTCCTCGGCGGCGCGACTCTGGTTCCAGCGGCTGCGTTCGAGCGCGTGGAGGAGCCGCGTGCGTTCCTCGACGGGAACACCGAGCCCGTCGGGCGCCGTGCCCTCGGAGCTGACCGTGACGGCGGCAGGCAGGTCGGCTTCGGTGATCACCTCGCCCGACGCCAGGTTGGTCGCGCGCTCGATGGCGTTCTCGAGTTCGCGCACGTTTCCTGGCCAGGCATAGGCGAGGAGCAACTCGAGCGCGCGCGGCGTGAAACCCGTCACCTTGCGCCGGGCCCGCACGGCTACGCGGCGGAGGAAGTGCTCGGCCAGTTCCTCCAGATCCTCTGGCCGGTTGCGCAGGGGCGGGATGTGAAGCGACACGACATTGATGCGGTAGTAGAAGTCCTGGCGGAAGGTCCCGCGCGCCACCTCGGCTTCGAGCGACCGGTGCGTCGCAGCCACGAGGCGCACGTTGACGCGTCGCGTCTGCGTCTCGCCGAGCCGCCGCACTTCGCCACCTTGCAGGAATCTGAGAAGCCTGACCTGCATGCCCGCTGGCATCTCGCCGATCTCGTCGAGGAACAGCACCCCGCCGTCAGCTTCCTCGAGCAGGCCTTTCTTGTCGGCGACGGCCCCGGTGAACGCTCCCTTGCGGTGACCGAACAGCTCGCTCTCGAGGATGCTCTCGCTCAGGGCCCCGCAGTTCACCGGCACGAACTTCCCGCGGCGCCGCGGACCCTCATCGTAGAGCGCCCGCGCGACGAGTTCCTTCCCCGTGCCGCTCTCGCCGGTGATCAGCACGGTGGAGTCGGACTGCGCCAGCTGGCGCACCTGCTTCACCAGCGTCTGCATCGCCCGGCTCCGCGACACGAGGTGCCCCTGGTCGATGTGCGCACGCAGTTCGCGCACCTCGAGCGCGAGCGCGCCGCGTTCGGCGGCCCGCCGGATGGTCAGGAGGAGCCGCTCGGGGTCCACGGGTTTCGTGAGGTAGTCGTACGCACCGCACTTGATGGCGTCGACAGCGTGGTCGATCGTACCGAACGCGGTGGCGAGTACGACTTCGATATCGGGGTCGAGGCCCTTGATCCGCCGCAGCAGACTCGCGCCGTCGAGGTCGCCCGGCATCCGCACGTCGCTGACGACCACGTCAACGCGATGTCGGCCGAGGAGGGCGAGCGCCTCGGTCGCGTTCGTGGCCTCGAACACGGCGTGGCCGTCCTGCTCGACCATGAGCGCCATCGATCGGCGCACGTTGGGCTGGTCCTCGACGATCAGGATCGTGGCCATGCGTCCTCCATCCCCGCCGCCACGGGCGTGGTCACCACCCGCTGGCCGCCGGCCCGGCCGTCGATCGGCAGGGTAATGACCATGCGCGCGCCGCGCCCCGGGGCGTTCGTCGCCTGCACCGCGCCACCGTGATCGCGGACGATGCGATTGACGATCGCCAGCCCGAGGCCGGTGCCCTGGGCCTTGGTCGTGAAGAAGGGCTCAAGTACCGCAGCGGGATCCACGACGCCAGGCCCGTCGTCGGTCACCACGATTTCGACGACATCGCGGTCGGGCGGAGACGTCACGTCCACGTCGATCGACGCGGGGCTGTCTGACGCCTCGGCGGCATTCGACAGGAGGTTCCAGATCACCTGCCGCATCTGGTTGGGATCGACACGCACCTCGGGCACGTCGTCTGGGCAGCGCACGCGGATGACCGGCCCTGGGACGGTCTTGGCCCCTTCGCGGAAGAGGAGGACCGCATTTTCGACCAGTTCACGCACGTCGCACGGCACGGGCAGTTGCCGCGGCGGGCGCGCGAACGACAGCACCTCGCTGACGATGCCGTCGAGCCGGTCGGCTTCCTCGACCACGATGTCGAGCAGGCGGGGATCGCGTGACGAGGAGGGCTGCTTCAGGAGGCGGATCACGTTGACGATGGCACCGAGCGGGTTGCGGATCTCGTGGGCGATCGTGGCGGCCATGCGCCCGAGATCGGCGAGGCGCTCGGCGCGGACCATCTGCTCCTCGAGGGCCTTGCGCGTCGTGACGTCCTGCGCGATGCACTGCATGCCCGTGATCACGCCGGCTTCGTCGCGCAACGCGACGTTGGTCTGCGAGCACCAGATGACGCGCGAGCCGTCGCGGTGCACGACGCGGAACTCGATCGCTCGCATGACATCGCCGGCGAGCATGCGCGGCAGCAGGTCGGCGATGCGCGCACGGTCGTCGGCATGCACCAGCGCCAGCACGGGCACGTCACCCGAGCTGAGGACGTCGGGGCCGTAGCCGAGCAGGCGGTCGAGCGCCGGGTTGGCGTAGACGATCCGCCCGTTATGGTCGGTCAGGTAGATGACGTCTTCGGCGTTCTCGACGAGTCCGCGGAAGCGGCGTTCCGAGGCCTTGAGGTCGAGGTACAGGCGGGCGTTGCCGACGGCGAGGCCGATCTGGGCGGCCATCGACGTGAGCAACTGGACTTCCTGCTCGCTGAACTCGCGTTCGTGACGGGTGTAGACGTTGAGCGTGCCGTAGGTCTTGAAGTTGGACCGCAGCGGCACCGACGCAAACGCGCAGAAACCCTCGCTGCGCGCGGCCATGCGCGTCAGACGGGGATCGTCCTTCAGGTGGCTGACGACAATGGGCTCGCCGGTTTCGGCCACGCGGCCCGACAGGCCCTCGCCCAGCGGCAGGTGGTCGAAATCGCGCCACGCCCGCTCCGACAGCCCGTGGTGCACGACGAGGGTGAGCGAGCCCTCGGCCTCGTCGAGCAGGTACAGCCCCCCGGCGTCGGTCTCGAGCACTTCGAGCACCTTCCGGAGCGCGTAGTCGAGCATCTCGTCGAGGCTCGAGAACCGCCCGATGGCGAGGGCCACCGAGTTGATGGCCGCAAGCGGGTTGGCCGGCATGGCGGTGGGCCGAATCTAGCCACCGCCCAACCGGGCGTCAAGTCACCCGCCGGTCATGTACGCGCAGCCAGGCGCGAAAGCGGGGCCGCCCGCCCCGACGCACCTCCACCGGCCGGGACGGACGCGCACCGCGATGGAGTGTCAGAACGCGAGGATGCGCAGCCACGGCCGCGCCTGCGCCGACCACGGCCAGGGCGTCCCCAGCGCCACGAACACCAGCGCCAGGCCAAAGAAGATCAGCGCCGCCTTGTGCTTACCGCTCGCCGCGCTCTTCTTCACGCGCGCCCGCCCCATGTGCACCAGGCCCAGCGCGAGCATCATCATCGTCACGTGCTCGACCGCCCAGAACCGCAGCGCCGCGTCCTTCATCGCCGAGCCCATGTCGGCCATGGCCGTCTTCGCAATCGGGCTGATCCACAAGTACATCGCGAGCCCCACGAGGAACTGCAGGTTCATCGACAGGCTGAACCACCGCGCGCCCGCGTCGTCCTGATCGGTCCAGTCGCGCGTCGACGACAGGCCGCCCGCGGCCCTGACGACGACGGCAAGCCCCGTGAGCACGACGGCCCAGCGCAGCAGGTTGTGGATGGCAAGTGTCAGTTCGTACATGAGTCCCCCGGAGGTATCTGGACGCTGGCACACGGACGGCCCGCGCACCGCGCGCCGAACTCCCGACCTACATGGTCAGGAGGGTGGCTATCGTGGTAATCCCGCGGAAGAAGTGCCCGAGCCGCAGGTTCTCGTTCTCGCCGTGCTGGTTGTTGTCGAAGTTCACGATCGGCACCGAGATCGCCGGCAACGACAGCGCGTCGATGAAGGGCGCAATCGGCACCGTCCCGCCAGTCGTCCGCACCCGCACGGGCGCTTCGCCGAACACAGCCGTGAGCGCCTCGCTGGCACGCACCGAGATGGGCAGCAGCGGCGACGTGCGATAGGCCTCGGACCCGCTGGCGTGCACGACCATCTTGACCAGCTTCGGGTGCTTCGCACGCATCGCGTCGTCGGGGTCGGAGGCCACCACCGCGTAGCCCTGCTTCTCGAGGTGGGCCCTCACCTTCGCGACCATCGCGGCCGCTGGCGTCTCTTTCACGAGGCGGATGTCGATCTCGGCGGTCGCCGACTCCGGCACGATCGTGCGCGCGTTGGCGCCCACGAAGCCGCTCGACATCCCGCGCACGTTGAAGGTCGGCACCTGCAGGCCGGCCTGCAGCGACCGGCCGGCACTCTCGCGCGCGGCGAGACCGAAGAACTTCATGAGATCGGGCTCGCTGTCGGGCACGGCATCGAGCATCGCCTGCTCGTCAGGCGCGAGCGGCGTGATGCCGTCGTAGAAGCCCTCGACGAGTACACGTCCCTGGTCGTCCTTGAAGCTCGCCAGCAACTGCGCGAGCCGCATCGCCGGGTTGGGCGCCCAGTTGCCGTAGTGCCCGCTGTGCAGGGCCATCTTCGGCCCGTAGACGGTGAGGGCCATGGTGGCGATACCGCGCGCGCCGAACACGAGCGTCGGTTTCTCGCTCGGGTGGACCGGACCATCGAGGATGAACATGGCGTCGGCCCTGAGCTTGTCGCGATACCGCGCGATGGCGGGCACGAGGCTCGGCGACCCTGCCTCTTCCTCGCCGTCGAGGATG
>JAEUQQ010000248.1 GCA_016789685.1 Acidobacteriota bacterium
GCCGACGAGGCGCTGTACCTGGCCAAGCAGGGCGGGCGCGATCGCGTCGCCGGTGCCGACCGGCCGAGCGCCATCGGCCTGGTGGCTCCGCTGCCGCCGTTGCGGACGGTACCGACACGTCCAGAGTCCCAGGCGTTGCCGGTGGGGGCACCGCCGGCCTTGCCGATGTGAGCGGGCCGGGCGCCCGGCCAGTCATCGCGATCAGCCGACAGCCCGGCCGCCTCGGCCAATGGACGAGCGGGTGGCGGTGAGTAGAAACGTCGCACACCACGTAAATGAGAGCCGGCCAGGGTGCGCTCTCCGCACATCCAAGGCCCGAACCGCACACAAAATGGCCGAAATGCCCGCCGGGGCTGAGCGGTACGGATCCTGCTTCTCACCCGGTCACTGTCGCGACCGACCCGTTGACAAGGAGAACTGCCATGGCCTCGATCGCCTCTACCGAACTCTGGCGACTGAAGAACAGCAAGGACGCCGCTCGCTGCGTGGCCGCCACGCACCCGCGCGGCGTCGAACTGCGGTACGAGATAAACGCCCACCCGCTCATCAGCAAGGTGCTCGAGTCGTGGACCGACGTCGACTCGCAGGCACGGATCTGGCGCGAAGGCCTCGAGTCACGCGGGTGGGTCGCTGCGCCCGCAC
Organism: Acidobacteriota bacterium; assembly: GCA_016789685.1. Lineage (GTDB taxonomy): Bacteria > Acidobacteriota > Vicinamibacteria > Vicinamibacterales > JAFNAJ01 > JAEUQQ01. Next base: position 643 of record JAEUQQ010000248.1, read on the forward strand.
GCAAGATGCGCCTCAGGCGCCACTGACGACGCAAGCCCCCCGGGCGACGCGGCGACGCCCACGGCCGGCCGCGGCTGTGGTAGCGTCGTCGCGTGCCTGAATCACTCCCCGCCGCAGGACCCTACGTGATGGCCGCCCTGCTCTGCCAGCACGTCGATCGCCGGCCCGAGGGCTCGACCGACATCCTTGGCGTCATCGATGGCCTGGTCGTCGCCCCCACCGACACCGAGTCCGACCCCCTGGGCGTCAGGCCCATGGCCCTGCTTCCGTTGCGCGCCCTGATCATCCTGCGCGCGGGCCAGGAACGCGGATGGCACACCCTCGGGCTGCAGGGCATCTTCCCCGGCGGGCAGCCGGGCCCCGCGATGCGCACCCGGATCGAGTTCACCGACGAGCGGCCGGGCGCCACCGTGAACGTCCCCGTCGAACTCGAGGTCCACCACGAAGGCATGTACGCGTTCGAAGTGACCTACGACGGCCGCATCCTCACGCGGATGTCGCTGCAGGTCGTCGTTGGCGCCTAGGTCGGCCGCGACGTCGAGTAGCCGCCGGTCGACCCGAAACCGCCGCGGGAGTCGGCCGCAATCGTGCCGACCTCCTCGAACTCGACCCGCGTCACCGGCAGGATCAACCCTTGCGCGATGCGCTCGCCGCGCGCAATCGTGACGGGCTGCTCGCCGACGTTCATCACCTGCACCTTGACCTCATCGGCAGGACCGCAGTAGTCGCGGTCGACGACGCCAACGGCATTGGCCACCACGAGTCCCTTCTTGAGGGGCAACGAACTTCTGGCGACGATGGCGAGGAAGTGCCCGGGCGGGGCCTCGATGACGAGGCCCGTGGCCACGAGCCGGATCTCGCGCGGCCCGATCACCACCTCGTCGCGGGCGGCCAGGTCGAACGCGGCCGCCCCCTCGCTCTGATACGCCGGAAGCGCCACGGCCGGATCGAGCCGGCACACGCGGATCTTCATGCCTGGTCTACTCCCGGTCGGTCGGCTTCTTGTAGAAGCCGCGCACATCGCGCGTGCCGCGCTCGAGATACGGCACGCCCTTCTCCATCCACGCCGGGCGCGGCGCGCCGAGCAGGTAGTGGTCGAAGAACTCGTCCATGTGGATCGTCCAGTGCTTCTGGTTCTCGCGCTCGCGCAGGCCATGCTTCTCGCCGTTGTAGTTGAAGAGGTAGGCCTCCTTGCCGAGGCGGCGCAGCGCGCTGAAGAACTCGATGCCCTGGTACCACGGCACCGCGTCGTCGTCGTCGTTGTGAATCGTGAGGTACGGCGTCTTGACCTTCTCGATCCAGAACAGCGGCGAGTTCTCGATGAACTGCAGCGGGTACTGCCACGGCGGCCCGCCGATGCGGCTCTGCGTCTTCTCGTACTGGAACGCACGCGACATGCCCGTGCCCCAGCGGATGCCGCCATACGCGCTGGTCATGTTGACGACCGACGCGCCGGCCTCGACCGCGCGGAACATGTCGGTCTTCGTGATCAGGTAGGAGATCTGGTAGCCGCCCCACGAGTGCCCCTGGATGCCGATGCGCTTCGGATCGACAAAGCCCATGTCGACGACCTTCTGCACCGCCGGCATCACGCACTTGTAGGCGCTCTCGCCCGGATACCCCTCGTCGTAGACGATGTCGGGCTGCAGCAGGACGTACCCGTTGCTGACGTAGCGTGTCGCGTTGATGCTGGTGCCCGGCGCCGGCGCCACGTAACGGTGCAGGCCGTTGGTCAGCTCCTCGTAGATGTAGACCATCAACGGATACTTCTTCGCGGGATCGAAGTCGGAGGGCTTCGTGAGGATGGCGCGCAGCACCTTGCCATCGGCATTCGTGTACGAGATCAGCTCGGAGCGCCCCCACGTGTACTGCGCCTGCTGCGGGTTGGCATCGCTGATTTTCTTCGGCGCCGTGAACGTCGTCGTCGACTGCCAGAGATCGGGGAACTCGTCGAACCGTGACTGCGTGAACACGAGCGTGTCGACGTCCTTGGCCTTGACGACGCCGCCGACCGCCTTGTCGACCACAAGGAGGACGGCGGGATCCTGGGGCGTTGCCGCGTCGAGCGCGATGCGCGCAAACCCCGACGCCTTGGTGGTGTCGTCGATCGTCGTCACCAGGAGTGGACGCGACGGCGAGATCGTGCGCTGGTCGGGATCGAGCCGCACCACGCGATGCGAGCGCGAGAGGCGCCGGCCCGCGCCGTTCGTCACCATCCGCGGCGCACGCGAGCCGTCGGGCGCGAGTTCCCAGATGTCGAAGCGGTCGTAGACGAGTACGCCGCGGTCACCGTCGAGCCAGCCACCGACGCCGTAGGGCTGTGCCTGTCCGGGCGAGTCCCACGTCTCGTCGTCGAACGACACCGCCAGCCCCGTCGTCAGCGCACGCCTGCTGCCCGTCGCCGTGTCGATCGACGTCCACATGCGCGTGCGATCGTCGAAGTAGAGCAGGAACTTCCCGCCGGGTGAGATGGTCGCGTCGAAGCGCAGCTTCTCGGCCACCTTCGTCGCCGTGCCGGTCTGCAGGTCGAGCGTGTAGGCGTCGCTGTAGTCGCCGTCCCACGAGACGAGCGGATAGTAGGGCACGCTCGAGGCGCCCATCGCCGCAGTGCCGTCGGCGGTCAGCGAGACGTCGGGCCGCGACGGCGACGCAAGCGGCACGATCTTCTGCGACGCCACATGGTAGACGGCGCGGTAGCTCCGCTTCTTCTCGTCGTCGAGGCGCACCTTCTGCATCGTCTGCAGTTGCGGGTCCTTCCAGTGCCACAGGTCGACCTTGATGGCGTCCGACGCGTCGTCAGGCTCCGCGACGGGTCGCGCCGCCGTGCCGAAGAACAGCCGCGCACCATCCTTCGAAAACGTCAACGCGCCATGCTCGCTGACGCTGTCGCCGTCGGTGAAGTCGCCGGCGACCTGCGTCGCGGCCGCGGTGCCGGGCGTCCAGCGATACAGCGCGTAGCGCGGTGCCTTGTCGGCCCACGCATCGCGATCGGTGACGAACGCGAGCTGCGTGCCCGCGTCGTCGAACGTCAGCTTCTTGTAGTGCCCTTCGCCCATCAGGATGGTCGTCGCGACGCCATCCTGCATGCGACGGACGCCCAGACCGTTCGACGACGGGGCCCTGGCCGCGGCCAGCGCGTACGCGAGCCACGTGCCGGTGTCGCTCCACGCGTACTCGCTGACATCGGCAATCGACGTCTCGGTGCCGGCCGAGAGGTCGCGGACCACGAGTTCGGTTCCGGGATCGATCTTCTTCCGGTCCGACTTCCTGGCCGGGGACTCGTCGCCTTCCTTCTCGGCGGCCTCCTTGCGCTCCTGCTCGCGCTCCTCCTTTGACTTCGGCGCGGCGTCCTTCAGGTACGCCAGGACGGCGCCGGCGAGCTTCGGGACCTTGAAGCTCTTGATCTTGTCGGCGGTGAAGGTCATGCGCGTGGACAGGTCGACGACGCCGACGCCCCCCTTGGGCATTTCGTCGGGCTTCTTCTTGGCCTTCCTGGCCTTGTCGAGCTCTGCGTCGAGCGGCGCGATCGCGAATGCGACAAAACGCGAATCCGCGGTGAACAC
>JAEUQQ010000249.1 GCA_016789685.1 Acidobacteriota bacterium
CCGGAGGTTGTGCGTGCGGGCGCCGCGAACGACGATGTCGCCGGTACGAGGAGGGGGCGTGTCTGCCATTGCCAGGTGATGGTGCGGTCGTGGGCCGGAGCCGGAAAACGGCATCGTACCATACGGCGTCGCCCCCTGGTCCGGCGGCCGCGTACCGCCCGGTTCGCCCCCGTGTCGGGGTAAAGGCTGAGCCGTATCCGCCGATAGCTCTGAATAGGCCACTGTGGTCATACAACACGTACCGGAGTCCCCGGGTGCCATCGGCGACGGCGCGAACGGTCGCGTCCGCGTTCTCGCGGCAGACGACGACCTCGTCTCGCGCCAGGTCCTGCGGCGTGCGCTCAAGGCCTGGGGCTACGAGCCGGTGGTGGCGGCCGACGGGATCGAGGCCCGCGCGTGCCTGCTGGCGCCCGACGCTCCGCGCATGGCGGTCGTCGACTGGGACATGCCGGGACTCGATGGCGTCGACCTGTGCCGCGAGGTGCGCCGGCTCCGGACCGACACGGCCCCGTACATGTTGCTGTTGACCGGGAAGTCAGACAGCGCCGACATCGTGCGGGGCCTCGACGCCGGGGCCGACGACTACGTCACCAAGCCCTTCGATCTCGACGTCCTCCGCGCGCGGGTCAGCGTGGGCGCGCGCGTGACCGGGCTCCAGGGCGCGCTCGAGCAGCGGTTCGAGGAACTCGCCGCGGCCGAGCAGCGGTACCGCGAACTCGTCGATGGTGTCGGTGTCGCCGTCTGGCAGGCCGACACCGCCACCTGGCACATGGGGTTCCTGAACCGGCAGGGCGAGGTGGTCTTCAGGCGCCCGCTGGCCGCCTGCGTGGGCCCGTTCGACTTCTGGTCGACGAGCGTCATCCCCGACGACCGCGAAGCCCTGCAGGCGTTCCGCGAACGCCTGGCCCTCGACCATGTCGCGCCGCCCTTCGAATACCGGATCATGGACGCCGAGGGCCGCATCACGTGGCTGCGCGACACGGTGCGGCTGCTCTGTGATCGCCACGGCCAGACGCTGGTGCGCGGCGTCACGCAGGACATCGCCGCGCAGAAGGAAGCCGAGCTCGCGCGCGAAGCCGCCCTGCAGATGCAGGCGAGCTTCGTCTCGTTTGCCAGCCACCAGCTGCGGACGCCGCTGGCCGGCATCTCGTGGATGCTCGAGGTGGCCGCCCAGGAAGACGGCCTGCCCGACACGGTGGCCGAGACGATCGGCGATGCGCGCGAGGCGTGCGGACGCCTCACCAACCTGGTCAACGACCTGCTCAACACGGCGCGCCTCGAAAGCGGACGCCTCACGCTCTCGCCCGAGCCGGCCGACCTCTGCGCGCTCACGCGCGCGGCGCTGGCGGGCATCGGCGGGCTGGTCGAGCGCCACGGGCACGACGTCAGCGTCGACATCCCCGGCGACCCGGTCGCGGTGCACGTCGACGTGAAGTACCTGCACGAAGCCCTGCTCAACCTGATGTCGAACGCGGTGAAATACACGCCCGACGGCGGCACCGTCGCGGTGTCGGTGACCCGCGACGAGGGCGTGGCGCGTGTTGCCGTGCGCGACAGCGGGATCGGGATCGCGCCCGAGGCCCAGGCGCACCTGTTCGAGAAGTTCTACCGCGCGCCCAATGCCGAACGGCTCGAAACCGAGGGCACGGGCCTCGGGCTCTACCTGGTCAAGCTGATCGCGACGCGCCTTGGTGGGCGGGTCATGTGCGAGTCGGCGCTTGGCGCGGGCAGCACATTCGTGATGGAGTTGCCCCTCGCGGCCGCAGTGGCCGCCAGACGGGACTGAGTGCCGATGACCGAGCCCACGCCTGCGGGAACGCCCGTGCCGACGAAGGTCCTGCTCGTCGAGGACGACCGCTTCCTGCGCAAGGCGGCCGAGGTGACGTTGCGTCGCCAGGGCTTCGAGGTCCTGACCGCGCAGGACGGCGAGGCCGGCCTCGACCTGGCGCGCGAGGCGCATCCCGACATCCTGCTGCTCGACCTGATCATGCCCAAGATGCACGGCTTCCAGGTACTCGAGCATCTCAAGGCCGATCGGACGACCTCGTCGATTCCCGTGATCGTCATGAGCAACCTGGGGCAGGACTCCGATGTGCAGCGGGCGATGGACGCGGGTGCGGCGGCGTACGTGGTGAAGTCGAATACGGCCCTCCAGTCGCTCGTCGATACGGTGCGCGACGTGCTCG
>JAEUQQ010000266.1 GCA_016789685.1 Acidobacteriota bacterium
CGTAGACGTGCGCAAGGCGCGGGGCGAGCGTCAGCGCGATCGTGCCCGGGCCGCAGCCGACGTCGAGCAGCGTCGCGTCAGCGTCGAGTCGCATGCGCGCCACGAAGCCCTCGACGTACGTGCCCGCGAAGATTCCCTTCCGCATGCCAGCCGCACGCGCGTCCCAGTCTGCCGGCGTGCGGTCGCGCCCGCCTGCCCGCGCCATGTGCTGGCGGTAGAGCGTGCCGAAGTCGATGTTGAAGTAGTCCACTGCAGATGTCCTTGTCGTAGCCGCCAGCGGCGCGCGCGAGCGGCCACGGTTGTACCTCACGGGCGTGTCGATGCGCCACGAGGCGGCGCGACTCGTGCAAACGCAGTCGCGCGTCGGCGCAGCTCGTCTGTCTTGGTGTATCGTCGCGAGGTTCGACTCCGCGCGTGTCCCTGCCCGACTGGTGCCAGCCTCGTCGTGGGCGCGCGGGAGCCGAGGAGCGACGGGATGACACAGGATGCAGGCGCCGGGCGAGCGCATGCCGGCGTGGCCACCGATCTTCCCCTGACCTGGGAGCCATCCCTCGCCTTCGTCAAGTACGCGATCGCGGCCATCCTCGCGGCCTCGGCGGTCTACCTCGTGGCGCTGGCGATCGTTGCGCCCGAACAGTCGTGGCGCCCGGCCGCCGTCATCGGGTTGATGCTGATGACGTCGCTGGCCGGCAGGCTGCTGGCACGCGGGCGCATGGCGCTGGCGGTCGCCTCGCTCGCCATCGGGGTGTGGCTGTTCATCACCATCACCGCGGTGTTCCTCGGCGGTATCAGCGGGACGACGCTCATCATCTACCCGCTCGTGATCCTGCTGGTCGGCTGGCTCATCGGGCCCCGCGCCTCGACAGGTGTCGCCGTGCTGACGGTGCTGGCGACGTTGGGGTTCGTGATTGCCGATGCCTTGCACGTGCTGCCGGTGCCGCCGCACACCGCGCCGGTGCTGCGCTGGCTGCCGCATGCAGGGGTCTTCCTGATCTCGCCGGCGTTGATTCGTTCGGTGGTGCGGTCGTATCGCGAACGGCTCGAGGAGGTGCAGCGCCTCAGTGCCGACCTGGCCCACCGTACGGCCGAAATCCAGGCGTGCGAAGCCGACCTCCACCGCGCGCAGATGGTCGCGCACGTGGGCAGCTGGGTCTACGACCTCGAGGCCGACGTGATGTTGCTGTCGGCCGAGACCTGTCGCATCTTCGGGGTTCCAGTTGGAACGACGGGCAGCAGCGCGGCCTACCTGTCGCGCGTCCATCCCGACGACCGTGAGCGTGTCACCGACGAGTGGCTGCGCGCGATCGACGACGGCGAGCCGTTCAACAACCAGCACCGCATCCTGGTGGGCAGCGAGGTGCGCTGGATCAGGCAGATCGCCGAGATGGAGCGTGGCGCAGACGGCCGGCCCAGCCGCGCCATCGGTACGACGCAGGACGTCACCGAGCGGAAGCGACTCGAAGAGGCGCATCAGCAGGCGCAGAAGCTCGAGTCGCTCGGGACGCTCGCCGGTGGCATTGCCCACGACTTCAACAACATCCTCGCGGTGATTCGCGGCAACGCCAGGCTCGCCGCCGAGCAGGTCGGGCCCGATCATCCCGCCGCATCGAGCCTCGACGAGATCACCAGGGCCACGGGGCGCGCGAGTGACCTCGTGCGACGGATCCTCACGTTCTCGCGCCCGCGCGAGGCGAAGCTCGAGCCTGCGGACCTGCGGGTCGTGGTGCGCGACGTCCTGAAACTGCTGCGGGCGACCGTGCCAGCGCGCATCACGCTCACGCAGGATCTGTCGTCGGATGTCCCCCTGGTGCTGGCCGATGCGGGCCAGGTGCACGAGGCCATCGTCAACCTGACCACCAATGCGGCCTACGCAATCGGCGGCCACACCGGCGACATCACCTTCCGCCTCGACGCCGTCGACGTCGATGGCGCGCTCGCGGGCTCGGTGCCCGGCCTGCGGCCTGGAAGGTATGCGCGCCTCACTGTGCGCGATTCGGGCAGCGGCATGGACGCCGCGACGCTCGAACGCATCTTCGACGCGTTCTACACGACCAAGCCGGTCGGTGAGGGCACGGGCCTCGGGTTGTCGATGGTGCACGGGATCCTGCGGGGTCACGGCGGTGCCGTGACCGTCACCAGCGCACCCGGACGCGGATCGACGTTCGAGCTGTACTTTCCCGAGACTCGCCAGAAGGCCGACCCACGTGGTGAGCCCGGCAGGGCCGTTCCCCGCACGTCGGGTCGTCGGGTCCTCTACGTGGATGACGAAGAGGCGCTCGTGCTGCTGGCGACGCGCGTCCTCGCACGCGCGGGGCACAGCGTCACGGGGTTCTCGGATCCCGCCAGGGCCCTGGCAGCATTTCGCGAACAGCCAGACGCGATCGACATCCTCGTCACCGACCTGTCGATGCCGTTGATGTCTGGTGTCGAACTCGCGCGGGCCGTGCTCGATGTGCGACCACACCTGCCGGTGCTGCTGACAACGGGGCACATCGGCACACAGGACGTGCCGGTGTCGCGTGATTCCGGCATACGCGCCATGGTGCCGAAGCCGTTCACGGCCGACCCGCTGGCACACGCCATCGATCGCGTCTTCGCGGACGCACCCCCAGGTGACGCGGGATCGCGCGCGTGAGCGTCATGGTGCGGCGGGCTACCGCGCCGGGCGTGCGTGCACGAGCTTGTTGAGCGCCGAGAGATAGGCCTTGGCCGCCGCGACGATGATGTCGGTGTCGGCGCCGTAGCCCCCGAACGTCCGCACCCGGCGTTCCTCGCGCTGGGCGTCCATCGTCTGCAGCGTGTCGGTGCCGGCGATCCGCACGGTGACCTGGCCGAGCGCGTCGATCCCTTCGGTGATGGCGTGCACGTTGAACTCGAGCAACGTGCCGGGTACCTGGATGATGCTGTCGATGGCCTTGTAGGTGGCGTCGACGGGCCCGGTGCCGATCGCGGCCGACACCTGCGTCTGCCCGTCCGGCATGCGCAGGCGGACGGTCGCGGTCGGCATTCCCATCGTGCCGCAGGCGACCTGCATGCCGTCCAGTACGAAGAGCTCGTGCGCCTGGGCCATCTCTTCCGAGATGAGGGCCTCGAGGTCGGCGTCGGCGATCACCTTCTTCTTGTCGGCGAGGCGCTTGAACTCGGTGAACGCGCGATCGAGATCCGCGTCGCCGAGGGTGTAGCCCAGTTCGACGAGGCGTGACTTGAGCGCGTGGCGGCCCGAGTGCTTGCCGAGCACGAGTTGCGTCGAGCCCATGCCGACGGTGTCTGGCCGCATGATCTCGTAGGTCAGCTGGTTCTTGAGCATCCCGTCCTGGTGGATGCCGGCCTCGTGCGCAAAGGCATTCGCGCCGACGATGGCCTTGTTGGGCTGCACGGGAATCCCGGTGTAGTTCGACACCATGCGCGACGTGCGTGCGATCTGCGTCGTGTCGATGCCGGTGGCCAGGCCGAACACGGCGGGCCGGGTGTGCAGCGCCATCACCACTTCTTCGAGCGACGTGTTGCCGGCGCGCTCGCCGATGCCGTTGACCGCGACCTCGACCTGGCGTGCGCCGGCCTGGATGCCCGCGAGCGAGTTGGCCGTGGCCATGCCGAGGTCGTCGTGGCAGTGCACCGACCAGGTGACGTGCTCGGCGCCCGGTGTCGTGGCGATCAACTCGGCGATCAGGCCGCCGTACTCGGCCGGGGTCGTATAGCCGACGGTATCGGGGATGTTGAGGGTCGTTGCGCCCGCCTCGATCGCGGCCGCGAGGACGATGCGCAGGAAGTCGCGGTCTGAGCGTCCGGCGTCTTCGGGCGAGAACTCGACGTCGGGGCACAGGGCGCGGGCGTAGGCCACCATCTCGCGGACGCGCGTCACGACGGCGTCGCGCGTCATCTTGAGCTTGTGTTCGAGGTGGATGTCGCTGGTGGCGAGGAAGGTGTGGATGCGCGGCAGGCGCGCGTGGCGGACGGCCTCCCAGCAGGCGTCGATGTCGTTGGCGTTGGCGCGCGCGAGGCCGGCGATGATCGGCACGCGGGTGTCGCGGTTGGTCGAGTGTCCGACCTCGCGGGCGATGGTCCTGACGGCTTCGAGGTCGTCTGGCGAGGCGGCGGGGAAGCCGGCTTCGATGACATCGACGCCGAGGCGCGCGAGCTGCCGTGCGATTTCGAGCTTTTCGGCGCTGGTGAGTGAGGCGCCTGGCGACTGCTCGCCGTCGCGCAATGTCGTGTCGAACACCCTGACGTAGTTGGTCATGACCGTCGCCTCCGCGCGCTGCCGCCACAGTACATCGAAGTGACCCCCTCCGGTGACTCACCCGTGATCGTGCCGGTGGTGGATGTCGGGGTAGTGCGGGTGCGTGTGGGTCAGCGGCGCGTGTTCGTGCCAGTGCGTGTGGGGGGCGCGCGGATCCACGCCAGGCGCGTGTGCGTGCTGGTGATGCGCGTCGTGCGCGTGGCGGTGGCTGTGCGCCATCGCCTCGTGCGCATGTGCGTGGCCGTGGCGCTCGGTCAGGTGCAGGTAGACGCCCGCCGCCATCAGCGCTGTCGCAGGCAGCAGCAGTGCCGACACGGGCTCGCGCAGCCACGCGATCGACACGAGTGCGCCGATGAACGGCGCCGTCGAGAAGTAGGCGCCCGTTCTCGCCGTACCCAGGTGACGCAGGGCGACGACGAAGAGCACGAGGCTGAGGCCGTAGCCCGCGAATCCAACGGCCATGGCCATCGCGATGACGCCCTGGGCCGGCCACGCATGCCCGAGCCACGTCGCGAGCGACACGTTCACGAGGGCCGCGACGAAGCCCTTGAGCGCCGCGAGTCTGGCGGCGTCGGCGTGCGAGACCTTCTGCGTGAGGTTGTTGTCGAGGCCCCAGCCAGCACACGCCAGCGCGATCAGCACGCTTCCCGCCTGAAGCGTGAGGGCACCGCCGGTCCAGGTGAGCGCCACGCTGCCGGCGAGGATCAGCGCCATGCCCGTCGCGATGCGGCGGTCGAAGTGTTCGCGGAACAGGAACCACGCGAGCCCCGTCGTGAACACGCCCTCGAGATTGAGCAGGAGGGACGTCGTCGTCGCCGGCGTGCGTGCGAGCCCGAGCATCAGGCACACGGGGGCGACGACACCGCCCGCCAGGATGGCCCCCGCGAGCCACGGCCACTGCCCGCGCTCGATGAGCGCGCCCGCGCCGGGCGCCGGACGCACGAGGCGCCACAGCGTGAGCCCGGCGCCGGAGCCCGCGTACAGCAGGCCAGCCAGCATGAGCGGCGAGACGTCACCGAGCAGTACCTTCGCCAGCGGCGTGCTCACGCCGAACAGCGCCGCCGACGCCAGCGCGTAGGCGACCGCAGGCGACGGGCGCGCGCGAGCCGTCATGCCCGCCGCCGCCATGTGCGA
>JAEUQQ010000313.1 GCA_016789685.1 Acidobacteriota bacterium
GAGGGCGCCGCGCGTGATGTGCACGAAGCCGCCGGGCGCGGCAAACGCGTTGACGCCGTCGGTGTCGAGCACGATGAACTGCCAGTCGATGCCGGGGCGCGTGCTCGACACGGCCAGTGCGGCCCCCACCAGCGTGACGTACTTGTGCACGGCGGCGTCCTGCACCACGCCGTACCGCTGGCGGATGTTCTGGCTCACCTGCGCGCCGATCTGGTGTTCCTGCTCTTCGCTGATGTTCAGGTCGGCGACCTTCTTGGCCACCTGGGCACCCTTCATCAGCCCCCCGAGCTGGGCGTGCGCGGGCGACGCCAGCACCAGCGCAACCGCACATGCCGAAACGACGTGGCTCGTCTTCATCGTGCCTCCGGAGGTGCGGCCAGCCCGCGTACCTCGTAGATATCGACCGACGTGGTCTTGCCCTTCACCCGCACGGCGCCCAGTGGCTGCAGATCATACCGCTGCTTGAGCCGTTCCACCGTGAATTGCGACACGATGATCCTGGTGCCGTAGTCCTTGTTCAGCGACTCGAGCCGCGACCCGAGGTTCACGTTGTCGCCGATGACGGTGTAACTGCGGATCGCCTCCGCCCCGATGTTCCCCGCAATCATCTCGCCGCTGTTGATCCCGATCCCGATGTCCATCGGCGGACGCCCCGACCTCGCCCACTCCTCGTTGAGCCGCTCGAGTTCCGCGACCATCGCCAGCGCGGTCTGCACCGCGTGGTCGGCATGATCCGCATCGTCGAGCGGCGCGCCGTAGAGCGCCATCACCATGTCGCCGACGAACTTGTCGAGCGTGCCGCGGTGCGCGAACACGATGTCGACCATGCGTGAGAAATACTGGTTCAGCATGGCCACGATCGCTTCGGGCTGCCCCTTCTCGGTCATCGCCGTGAAGCCGCGGATATCTGAGAAGAGCACCGACATCTCGCGCCGGTTACCACCGAGTTCGGCCAGGGCGGGGTTGGCCAGGACCTGCTCGTAGACGTCCCTCGACAGATATCGGGAAAAGAGCCGCTTCACCGCCCGCTTCTCGCGCCCCTCGACGAAGAACTGCCACGCCACGCCCGCAAACGCGGCGAACACCATCGACAGCCAGGGCTCGGCCAGCGGCACCCACTGGCCAGCGGCAAACGCCCTGATGTTGGCCCACGTTGCCAGCAGGGCCAGGCCGCCGAGTGCCGGCAGCGAGGCGCGCAGGGGCGCCGCCATGACGAGGCCGGCCGCGACGAGGCCGGCCAGCGCGACAGCCACCGCCCCCGCCCAGCGCGGCCACGGGCGCAACGCCCGCCGCGACACGACCTGGTCGATCACGCTCGCCTGGACCATCGGCCCCGACATCTTTCCTGTCGCACCGAACGGCGACTGGTAGACGTCGTGCAGCCCGGCCGCTGTCAGGCCGACGACCACGGTCGCCCCGTCGAAGCGCGACAGGTCGATGCCCGGATCCGCGCCGTCGAGCTGCTGCTGGCGCGCCGCCAGCAGTTTCACGAACGAGAACTCGTCGTAGAGCGTGGTGGTGCCGTCGGGCGCGACCGCCGGCCCCCGGTACGGAATGAGGGCGCGCTGCGACCACTGGCGCGCGTCGCCGCTGCCGGCGAACACGGGCACCTGTTCACGCAGCGTCGGCAGGTCGTAGGGCCCGATGAGGAGCGTGGGCTCGGCAAACCGCACCCGCGTGGGATCGATGCCCCCGCAGACCATCACCGCCGCCACCG
>JAEUQQ010000607.1 GCA_016789685.1 Acidobacteriota bacterium
TTCATCGTCGTCGGGATGTACGACTTCCAGTTGAAGGAAGGCGCCAACATCACCAAGGGCCTCCTCGCGGGCACGCTCGATCGCTCGCGTCCCTGGATGGCCTGAGATCGTCGGCCCACCCGTGTGATGAGCACCCCGGGGTGGCATCGCCGCTCCGGGGTGTTCGTGTCTTCGGCCCTACTCCTCGACGAACACGCCCGACGACCACGGGCTCGCCCACACGGCGCCCGCACTGTCGCATCGGCCTTCGACGCGCAGCACGTGCACGCCCGCACGCGAGGCGAACATCGCCTCGAGGGCCTCGCGCGGCAGCAGGTAGGCCGCCTTGGCCAGCGCGTCGGAATCCGACGCCGTCGGCGCCGTCAGGCTCACCTGGCAGATCTGCTCGCCTGGCAGTCCCGTGCGCGGGTCGATGATGTGCCCGAAGCGGCGGCCGTCGATATCGACGAACTTCACCGACGCCCCAGACGTCGAGATTGCGCTGTCGCGCAGCATCACGTAGCGCACGGCCATCGCCGGACGCGCCGGGTTGCGGATGGCGAGCTTCCAGCCCTCGCGCCCCGGCGGACGTCCGAGCCCGTAGAGCGTGCTGCCGCCGGCACTCACGAGCGCCGACGTGATCCCGTGCTGGCGGAGCACCGCGACCGCGCGGTCGGCCGCATAGCCCTTGCCGATCCCGCCCGGATCGAACTCGACACCCTCGACCGTATACGACACCGACTGCGACGCGTCGTCGAGGCGGACCTTGTCGAAGCCCGAACGGGCCTTTGCCGCCGCGGCGGTCGCGTCGTCGGGCTTCGCCGGCCGTGGCGCGAAGAACCCCCACGCACGCACGATCGGCCCCATCGTCGGGTCGAACGTCCCGCGCGTCTCGTCGTGGTAGGCCCGGCATTGCTTCACGAACGCGTAGAGGTCTGCCGACGCCCGGAACGGCTGCATCGCGGCCTGCGCGTTCATCCGGCTCAACTCGCTCGCGGGCTTGTAGAGACTGAGCAACTCGTCGACGCGCTGCATGTCGTCGAGTGCGGCCGCGATGGCCCGCGCCGCCAGCGGCGCATCGGCGTGGTAGACCTGGATCTCGGCCAGCGATCCCATGATGCGGCGCGACTGGCGATGCAGGACATCTTCGGCCCCGTCGCCGGAACCCAGCGCGAGCGCGCTGACGACGAGCGTGGCAACCGACGTGCGCAGTTTCATGATCACCCGCAGGCGCTGCCCTGGCGCCCTGCCGGCATGCTAGCACCCGCGCCACCGGCGTGCGGCCGGGGTGGCCCGAGACGCGACGCCGTGGTCCGGCCGGTCATGTGCGGCGGCGATGACATGCGATAGCATGGGCGCATGACGACCAAGCGACCAGAAACCACGCTGGGCGCAGGATGGGAGAAGCTGGTCAGGGAACAGCTCGAACGCATCCTCGCGGGATCGACGTTCCAGCAGGTCGATCGCCTGCGCCGGTTTCTCAGTTTCGTGGTCCTCGAGGCCATCGCGGGCCACCGCGACGAACTCAAGGAGTACGTGGTCGGCATCCAGGTCTTCGGCAAGGAGACCTCGTTCGATCCCCGCACCGACCCGGTCGTGCGCGTGCAGGCCCGGCGCCTCAGGGCGCGGCTGGTGCAGTACTACGCCGAAGAAGGCGCGGCCGACGAGATCGTCATCGATTTGCCGAAGGGCGGGTACTGCCCGGTGTTCTCGCACCGGCAGGGCGAAACCGCGCGGCGCCACACGCTCAGCACCGCGATCGTCAACCGGAACACGGCCTGCGTGCTCGAGTTTGCGGATCACAGCCCGGGCGGCGACCTGGGTTACTTCTGCAAGGGCCTGCGCGAAGAGGTCATCCACCACATGTCGTCGCTCGCCAACCTGCGCGTGCTGGCATGGGAGGAGACGGCCCCCGACGGCCTGCAGGAGCGCTCGTCGCCAGACGATGCGGCGGTGATCATCACGGGCAGCGTACGCACGTCAGGCGACCGCGTGCG
>JAEUQQ010000338.1 GCA_016789685.1 Acidobacteriota bacterium
GGAGGAGATCGAGCGTGCGCGGCGGCACACGCTCGACCTCTCGCTCCTGCTGGTCGACGTGGACGACTTCAAGCGGCTGAACGACGAACTCGGCCACCTGGTGGGCGACTACCTGCTCAAGCAGATTGCGGATGTGCTGCGGCGCTCGGTGCGTGTCTTCGACGTCTGCACACGCTTCGGCGGCGAGGAGTTCGCGATCCTGATGCCTGGCACCGGGCTCGCGTCGGCGCTCGTGGTGGCCGAGCGCATCCGCTCGCGTGTCGAGCAGGCCTCGCGCGATGTCGGCCCCCTCCCTGCCCACCTGCGCATCACGGTGAGCCTCGGTCTCGCGGTGCTGGCATCCGACCCGACGCCTCAGGAACTGATCGCCCGCGCCGACCGCGGCCTCTACCGGGCGAAAGCGGACGGCAAGAACTGCGTCCGCGTCGAATCGTAATCTCGGAGTTCGACGGACGGTCGCCACTGTCGCCTTGCGACGGCGGGCGGAGCCGTGTTCCCAGTGTCGAGGGATCACGCGGCTGAGGTCACGACTCGCGGCTGGTCACGACTCGCGGCCGCCGCGATCGCGCGATCTGGCACGGGGCCAGAGCGTGCGAAACATGATGAAGGACGATGTGCCCCCGCCGCGCGGGGCTACTTGATGCGGGTGCCGGTTTCGTTCGAGCCGCTGGTCCAGGTGCCGCCGACGCTCGTATACATCGAGCGCTCGACAGCGATCGGTTGTGTCGAGGTCACGTCGAGCGAGAAGCGTTCGCCGGCCTGCAGGCCGACGCTGTCGTCGATGCGGATGGTCTGGCGCGACGAGGGCGGCAAGTACACATCGACCGACAGCGGCGGGCGACCGTACTCGCGCAACACGCGCACCTTGGCGACGGCCGTGAGGTTGCCGGGGTTGGCCAGCAGCAGGTACGACTCGGCGGCCGCGCTGTCGCGCCAGCGGCCGTCGGCGAGCACCCAGCGCGTCCCGAGTTCCGCGAGCGCGACACTGTTGTGCCCTTCGCGCCACGAGGACGCGTCGCCCGGCCAGTACATCGAGCGCTCGACGATCACCGGGCCCGACGTCGACACATCGACCGAGACGTCGGTGTCTTCGAGACCCTTCAGGTGATCGACCGGAATGGTGAGGCGCGAGCGCGCCCCGATGGTGACCACGTCGGTGCGGCTGAGGCCAGCCTGCGTCAGGTAACGCAGCGTCGCGGTGACGGCCGATGCTCCCGGGTTGCCGATCAGGACGTAGGTGTCGAAGAACGGCCCCGTCCGGCCCTCGGCCACGAACCAGCGTTGCGCGGGGGCGGTCGCGCCGGCCGAGACGTGGCCACCGCGCCAGCCCGACGTCCCGCTCCAGAAGTAGACGGCGCGTTCGGCGATCACGGGCTGCGTCGCCCGCACGGTGGTGGCGAAGCTGTTGCCGGCGAGCTCCGCGATGGCGTTGGCCCAGACGGTGAAGCGGGCCTGCGGGCCCACGGTGTAGGTCCGGACGACGCGGGCGCCGAGATCGGTCATGAACTCGAACGTCACGCTGGTGGCGCTCGTGCCCGCGTTGGCGACGAGGAACCAGGTGTCGGTGAGGCGCGCCTCGCCCTCGGCGAAGTACCACTCGGAGGATGGCGCGGCCACGGCCTTGGCCGTGTGCGACGGCCGCGATCCGCCTGGCGCGGTCCAGGTCATGGTGCGTTCGGCGACGACGGCGCCGTACGTGCCGATCAACTCGACGCCTGCGCTGGTTGCGCCGAGGCCCGGCACGTCATTGACGACGACGGTGGCGCGCGACGCGGGGCCGAGGGCGGCAACGGTCTCAACGGCGTCGGCGCCCTCGCGCAGGAAGCGCAGGCGCACGAGGGCAGAGTCGCTCGTCGGATTCGCGAGCGCGATCTCTTCGCGGAACGCGCCGGTGGCGCCTTCGGCAAACAACCAGCGGTTTGGCACGAACGGGTCGGTCCGGGCGATGAACTCATTGGCGTTGGTGACGCCATCGTCATCGGGGTCGGCCGACTCGGCGCCTGGCGCCAGCCGTGCGACCCACTGTGCGTAGGTCTCGATGGCGCCGCCGCCGGGCTCATCGACATTTGGCGTCAGGACGACGACGTCTGAGCAGCGGCTGCGGGTGAAGCTGGCGTTGTAGGCCTCGACGCAGAAGAACCACGGACGGTCGCGTGGCCACCACCGCAGGGGCAGTTCGAAGCGCCCTCCGACATCGACGGACGCCTCGAGCGCGGCAGCGCTCGCGCCATAGCGGACGCGGTAGCCGGCGACAGACGCGTCGGGGCTGGGATCCCAGGCGAGGGTCTGTGCGGTGGCGTGCGGGGCGGCGGCCCCAATCGCGATCACCACCGTGGCGACGACGCTGGTGACCCACACGTCCAGTCGTCGCCGCTGCTGCTCCATCAGCACCGTGCGTTGTCTCTCCCCGGGCCGTTCGGCGCACCGTCCATGGACGCCGCTGCGCGGACCTGACGCGGCAGTGTAGCAAATCCCGCGCCGCCGATGTCATCCCGAATGGCGACGAATTCCGGCCACGAGTGGCACTACCACCCCGCCTGCCTGCGTCGCGCCGTGTACTTACTTCAGGGTGCACGACGGACTTACCCGGCCGCGCGGGCCACGCCGCCAACCGCACCGCCGGTCGGGCGCGGCGTCGGCCGCCATCCCACGGGTC
>JAEUQQ010000410.1 GCA_016789685.1 Acidobacteriota bacterium
CGAGGACCTTTGCCGGAACCTTGACGTTGCCCCCCACACGCAGCGCCCCATCGGGCGTCATCGACACGACGGCACGCGGCTGGTTCGGCGACGGAACCGGTGTGGCAGGGCGTGAAGGGTCCGACGTGATCTGGACGGTCGACGACATGCCACCAGTCGATGTCGGCGGCGCGCCGGCGTGGGTGCTGCTCGTCGACCAGTTGCGTTCGTTCGCGAACGCAGCAACCTCCGCATCGTCGAACCCGAGCAGTTGCCCGCCGCCGCCCATGCCGGTGTAGCCGAAGACCTCGACACCCGGCTCGGATGCGGCGTCAGGCCGCACCGGCCCGCCGACGAGGTCGATGCTCATGCCGGCTCCACGCACCTTGAACGGCACCCGGAGCGGACCGAACCGTGTGACTTCGTCCACGGTGGCCCAGCCGTCCCACGTGTCGTCGTGGCTGAACGGGCTCGTCAGCGAGAACTTGAACGACCGATCGACGATCCCGTCAGGCCCGCCGTTGTCACCGCGGTAGTCGACCAGCACCACGAGCGTCGTGCGCGCGGCATCGGCCGCGACACGGACCTGGCCTTCGTATCGCGACACGGTGACGACGCGCGCCTCGTTCGGGATGATGATGCGGTCGCCATCGGCGGCGACGATTTCACGGCCGGCCGGGAGTGGGGGCTGCTGGCGCACAGCGGTCGCAGAGGTGGGCATCCCGGGACGCGGGGCGACCGGGCCGACCTGGGCGAGCAGGGTGGGCGCGTGCACGACGAGCGCCGTGATGGCGACGACGAGCACACCGATACGGGTCTCACGTGCACGCATGACTCACCTCCGCCTCGCCCCGGTCGATTCTACGCTCACTCGTGACTCACCCGCCTCCACGGCGTCTCACTGGCCCAGCTCGTGTGTGTCACTGACCGGCGCGGCACCCGCAAACCCCACCGTGGAACAACCAGGTGAGCCCGTGGGCTCCGATGACGCACTCCTCTACCTGCCGACACTGCGATAGCAAAGGGTCGATGAGACAATGGCGGCGACGCCGTCATGAAGCCCCGCCCCGAACTGCCACCGGATGTCGAGGAGTTCCGCGATGTGCACTGGTGTCGCGAGGCGACGCGGCAGGTCGACAGCGCCTTCGACGCCGAGCGCTTCATCGAGCACGCCGGCTTTGCCGCCTGCCTCCATGACTCGCGCCGGCCAGGCCCCTCGCTCTATGTCGCCGTCTGCGGCCGACGCGATGCGGTGATGCCACGCAACGTGCAGAAAGATCCTGAAGCCTCGCGCGCATGGGTGCTCAAGGACGAAGTCATGCAACGCGGCAAGGTCTACTACGCGAAGCTCGCACGCGGCCGTGCGATGTTCGTGGCGCCGCGGCTCATCGCACACTTTCACGCCATCTGGGGCATCAGGAGGTCGGAGGAAGCGGCGCGCCTGAGTCCCGACGCGCGTGCCGTCGTGCGCGTGCTGCGGCACGAGTGGGAGATGGCCACGTCAGACCTGCGCGAGGCGTCGGGCGTCGTCGACCGGAAGGCCTGTGGTGCAGCCATCGATGAACTGCAGGCCGCGATGATCGTGGTGCCTGGCGAAGCGGTCTACGTGCCGAAGTTCACGTACATCTGGACGCTGGCGATCGGCCGGTTTCCCGACGAACTCAGGCGGCGCGTCCCGCGCGAGGTGGCCCTGCGCGAGATCGCGCGCGCGTTCCTGGCAGGGGCCGGCACCACCGTGCGCGGCGAACTCGCCCGCGTCGCGGGCCTGTCGCGGTCAGACGCCGGCCTCGGCAACCGCGCGCTGGTGGCCGAGGGCGTCGCGACGATGTCGGCGACCGGCGTGTATCACCTCGTGCCGCGCCCCTGACGTCGAATCCGGGCCGGTGGTTGCCCCGCCCCTATATTTCCTCGCCGCGTGTGCACCCTCATTGATCGAGGCACACACGTCCCCCCGTGCCTGAGGAGATGAGATGTCGAAAGTGCACTGTCTGCTGATTGCGTCGCTGGCTGCGGTATCGCTCGTGTCGCCCATGGCCGCCGTCGCGGCCGAGAACGACCCGATGGCGTGCGTCGTCACGGTGGACTACTCGCTCAACAACGTGTCGCGCCTGTCGTACACCAAGGCGTTCGTCGTCGGCCCCGAGGCGCCGTTCTCAGACGACTTCTCGACGGCCACGCGCCTCAGGTCGTTCGACGCGTCGCTGTCGGTCGAGTCGGGAGACCCCGTGGTGTCGGCCACGTTCTTTGCCGACGTCAGCACGTTCAATGGCGTGGGATTCCAGGCCTCGCTGCGGGTGCGCGACGAGGCGCACGGCGAGACGACGTCGGGCCGGAACTACTTCTACTCGTCGGTGACGGGTGCCGCCGGCACGCACGTCACGACGTACTCGATGACCTGCGAACGCGCGAAGTAGCGGCGCCGCGGCCGCATGGAGGCCGACGCGCGCCACGAGTATGGGCAACGGCACTGCAGGCGTGCGGCCGTCGCCTGTCGGCGAGCGGTGGGCGGGGGTATCGCCCGTTCACCGCTTCGCTTTCGGCGTGATCGTCAGGAGGTCTCGCTCCCTGCCTGGCGGGAGCGGTCAGACCGACTCAGCAGGCACCCGGCCCGCGTCCGGGCGCTCAGGTGAACCGGGGCGCGGCAGACGAACGTGCCTTCGACCCGCTGCTCGCCATTCCGAATGTCGAGAACTGCTTGTCGAGCGTGCGGGAGTCACAGTGCGGGCACACGGGCGTGCGATCGCCCATGACCAGGGTCTCGAAGCGGTGGCCGCAGTCGCGGCAGCTGAACTCGAAGAGCGGCATGACCTTCACGAGATGCAGGACGGCGCCCGATGGTCACAGCACCGGGCGCGACGCGGGATTTTCGCCAGGATTTTCGCCTCAGGCGATGCACTTTTCCGGAGGCGGCAGGCCCTCGAGGAACAGGAACTCGAGCGACGCCCCGATTTCCGGTAACAGGAAGTAGCAGAACTCCCCGAGGCTTCCGAGGTCGCCCTCCTGCGTCGGCTCGCGACCGCCAGCGACCAGGGTCGCCTTGGCTTCGCGCAGCGCGTCGCGCGAGGCGAACATGTGGCAGGTGTGGTGGAAGCCCTCGCCCCTCGTCTCGAGATGCTCGACATAGACGCTCTCGGCTGACACGGGCGCGATCAGTTCGTAGCTCGCGCCGCCGTGCTCGGCCATGGCCACGCGGAACGACAGGGCAATCGGGCGTCCACGCAACGTGGCCGCGACCGGCGTGATCGTCCAGACGTGCCAGGGCCCGATGCCGGCCGACGCGACCAGCTGCCGCGCCGTGGCGTCGACGTCGCGCACGACGAAGCTGGTGTGATGGTAGGTGCCGAAGGGCGACGCTAGCATGGGGTCCTCGCGCGGACGAAGGGGCGCGCTTCCTGTCTCGGGGATATGTCGTCGAGTCTACACCACTCGTCTCATCGAGACGGCGTACCATCTCGGGACGAGATGCCCAGCCACCGCACGCACGATGAAGGCAATTCGGCCATCGCCGACCTCCTGCGCGCGCTCGCGTCGGTCGAGGCGGCTCCGCCCCTGCGGGCAAAGTATCTCGAGGCTGCGGTCGCGATTGCGGCGCTCGGCAGGCCGATCGCGGCCCTGTTGCGGCCAGACGGCTCACTCGAGCCCGTGGCGGGAGTCAGTCCGGCGGCCGCGCGGGTGGTCGTCGAGATCGTCACGACCGGCTCGTCGCCGACGGTGGAGCGTGCGCTGGCGCGGAGCAGGCCGCCTGCGCGATCGGGGCGGGCACCGGCGGCACGCGACACGTTCCTCGACGACGCCGCGGTTGCGGCAATGCTCGCCGACCCGACGCTCGCGGGTCCGTCGCTCGCCGACTATCGCGGTGACCTCCAGATGCACTCGACGTACAGCGACGGCAGCCAGCCGCTCGAAGCCATCGTCGCCACCGCCCTGGCGCGCGGGTACGAGTTCGCCGCCGTCACCGATCACGGCTACGGCCTGCCAGTCGCCCACGGCGTGTCGATGGCCCGCCTCGACGAGCAGCACCGCGAAATCGACGGCCTCAACGCGGCACACGCCGGGCGGTTTCGCCTGATCAAGGGCATCGAGGCCAACATCCGTCCTGACGGGACGATCGACATGACGCCGCCGGAGCTGCGTCGCCTCGAGATCGTGGTGGCGGCGCCGCACGGCGCCCTGCAATCGCAGGCCGACCAGACGGCGCGTTTCGTGGCTGCCGTGCGGGCCCCCGGCGTGCACATCCTCGGGCATCCGCGCGGCCGCAAGCGCGGCGTCAGGGCGGGCGTCCGTGTCGACTGGGATCGCGTCTTCGAGGCTGCCGCGCGGACGGCGGTGGCCATCGAGATCGACGGCGACCCCCGCAGGCAGGACATCGACCACGTGCTGGCGCGACGCGCGCTCGACGCCGGCTGCCTGTTTGCGCTCGACAGCGACGCCCACGCCACCGACGAGTGGGCCTTCGCCGATATCGCCGTGGCGCACGCGCGCCTCGCCGGCATCCCGTGCGAGCGCATCATCAACTGCTGGCCGCTCGACGTTCTGCTCGAGTGGGCAGCCGGCCTGCGGGCCTGACCGCGGTCCTCCGACCGCCAGCCCCTCACGACGGAGCTGCCAGACGCCTCACGGCTTCTTCGGCACGTAGCGCTCGGTCAGCATGTCCTGGCGCGATGGCCCCTGGACGTCTCGCCCGCGGATGAAGACGTTGACGGCACGCGTCGCGAACTCGAACGGATCGCCGTCCCACACGACCACGTTCGCGTCCTTGCCGACCTCGAGCGTGCCAATCGCATCGGCCACCCCGAAGAACTCGGCCGGCGTGAGCGTCACGGCGCGCAGCGCGTCGTCCCACGTCATGCCGTAGGCCACCGCATTGCCGGCGTGCTGGCGGATGTTGCGGACGTTGAACGACTCGCCGGCCCCCACCATCAACCCGACGGCAACGCCGCCCTTCCGGAGCAGGCCCGCATTCTCCTGCCGCTGCCCGAGCGTGGTGAACGAGGTGGGGATGCTGTCGAGTGCTGTCGTGAAGACGGGAACCCGCGCCGCGGCGAGTTGCGGCGCCACCATCCACGCCTCGGCGCCGCCCAGGATGCCGATGCGCAGCTTGTAGTCACGCGCGAGCGCCAGGGCCGCCTCGATGTCGGCCGCGCGGTGCACCGCAATCAGCACCGGTACCTGTCCAGACAGCACCTGCTGCAACGCCGCGAGGTGCAGGCGGTGCACGGCCAGATCGCGCACGGCCCCGTTGTCGAATGCCTCGCGACGCCCGTCGAACAGCCGCGCATCGTCCAACACCTCGCGCAGCCGCATGAACAGTTCACCACGGGCGTCGGTCTGCGCCTCCTGCGCCGACGCCAGGCTCGCCAACATCACGGCGGGCGCCTTGCGAATCATGTCGGCCGCGGTGCGGCCAGGCAGTGTGTCGACCACCGCCCCCTGCCCGGCGATGAGCCCACCGTTCGGCAACGCCCCCACCGTCGTCACGCCCTCGTTGCGCGCGGGCGCCCACAGCGTCGATGTCGCGTTGAGGCCCTCCCATGCGCGAAACGCCGCGGCCACGCCGTGATCGCCGCGGGCGCTGTCGTCGGTCGATCCCGGTTCCGACCCGACCTCGCGCAGGCCCAGCGTCGTCGTCGGATTGAAGAGGCCGGGCGTGACCCACTTCCCCTTCGCGTCGATGACCCGTGCTCCCGCTGGCACGGCCACGCCCGCGCCAACGGCCGTGATCTTGCCGTCGGTGATCACCACCGTGCCGTTGTCGATGGCCGGCCCCGAGACGGGATGCACCTTGCCGCCGGTGATGGCGATGGACTGCGCCGACACCACGGTGGCGACGCAGGTGATGGACGCGGCGAGCAGCACTCGCGATGCCCTGGTCAGCAACATGTTCACTGCCTCCCCGCTGTCGGCACGAAGCCCAGTTCGAAATCGGTGCGCCAGTTCTGCTCTGGCGTGGCGCGATCGAAGCGCAGCGCGCCGTCAATCCAGACCCGCTCGGCGCGCGCGTACACGCTGAACGGGCTTGCCGACCACAGCACGATGTCGGCGTTCTTGCCCGGTTCGAGTGTGCCGATGCGATCCTCCAGGCCCAGGGCCCAGGCCGCGTGTGCCGTGAACCACTTGATCGCCTCGTCTGGGGTGATCCGCACGCCCGCCGCATTGCCCGCCGCCATGGCCTTGGCCGCTTCCTGGTTGAGACGCTGCGAGCCCGACGGGTCGTCGGAGTGGATGATCGCGCGGGCGCCCGAGGCGTGGACGAACGCGGCGTTGGCCTTGATGCTGTCGAGCGCCTCCATCTTGAAGCCGCCCCAGTCGGCCCACATCGAGGCCGAAATCCCCTCGCGCGCCAGCACGTCGCCGATCTTGTAGCCCTCGACCGCGTGATGGAACGACCGGATCGCGTAACCGAACTCCTTCGCGATGTCGATCATCTGCATCATCTCGTCGGCCTTGTAGCAGTGGTTCTGCACGTAGATGTTGCCGCGCAGTACCTCGGCGAGCGTCTCCATCGCCAGGTCGCGCGCCGGCGCCTCGCCCTGCCTGTCGGCGTTCCACTTGTCCCACTTCCGGCGGTACGCCTCGGCCTTGATCCACTCGGCGCGGTATCCCGCGACGTTGCCCATGCGCGTCGAGGGCCCGCGCTGCGCGTAGACCCGCTTCGGGTTTTCGCCGCAGGCCATCTTCAGGCCGTACTTCGCGCCAGGAAACTTCATCTCCTGCACGCTGCGTCCCGGCACCGGCTTGAGGACGACGCCCCGGCCGCCGAACAGGTTGGCCGACCCCGGCAGCACCTGCAGCGTCGTGACGCCGCCCGCGAGGTTGCGCGGAAACTGCGGATCCTGCGGCCACACCGAGTGCTCGGCCCACACGTCGGGCGTCGACGGACGCGTCATCTCGTTGCCATCCTGCCCCGACGCCGTCGATGGGGCCGGGTACACCCCGAGGTGCGAGTGGGTGTCGATGACGCCGGGCGTCACGAATCGGCCCTTCGCATCGATCACCTCGGCATCCGCGGGCACGGCGACATTCGCGCCCACGGCGACGATCCGGCCATCGCGCACGACGATCGTGCCGTTGGGAATCGTGGGGCCCGCCGCGGTCATCAGCGTGGCGTTGCGAATCGCGAACGGGCGCGCCGCCGGCGCGCGATAGGTGCTCGGAAACGGGTCGTCGGCCGGTCTCGACACACCGCCCTTGCCGGGCGCGGCAGGTTCGGGTGCCGGACGGGCAGGCGTGGTCGCCTGCTGGGCATCGACGATTGCGGCAGTGCCGGCGAGGCTCAACGCGAGCAGGAGAGCCGTAGGTGTTCGCATGTGCACACTCCACGCGCCCGAACGGCTGTGCCACACCCACGGGGAGGTGCGTCGCGGCCCGTCGCGGTCGCTCGTGTCAGTTGGTGAGAACGGGCAGAGTACAGGAGACTGGGCCGCCAGCACAACGTCTGGCCGCGCACCTCGTCACTGGAGCCAGCCGTGAGCACCACCTACCGCATCGCAGCCCTGCCCGGCGACGGGATCGGTCGCGAAGTCATGCCCGAGGGCATCCGCGTCGTCGATGCCGTGGCGGCGCGCCACGACATTCGCATCACGTGGCAGCACCACGACTGGGCGTGCTGCGACTGGTACCTCGAGCACGGCGCGATGATGCCCGACGACTGGCGCACGCACATCGAGCCGGTCGACGCGATCTACTTCGGCGCGGTCGGCTGGCCCGCCACCGTGCCCGACCACGTGTCGCTGTGGGGATCGCTGCTCAAGTTCCGGCGCGAGTTCGATCAGTACGTGAACCTGCGCCCGTGCCGCCTGATGCCGGGAATCCCCGCACCGCTCGCGGGGCGACTGCCCGGCGACATCGACTTCTACGTCGTGCGCGAGAACACCGAGGGCGAGTACTCGTCGATTGGCGGGCGCGCCTTCGAGGGCACCGAGCGCGAGGTCGTCGTGCAGGAGACGGTGATGACGCGCGTGGGCGTCGATCGCGTGCTGCGCTACGCATTCGACCTGGCGGCACGCAGGCCGAAGCGGCACCTGACATCGGCAACGAAGAGCAATGGCATCGCGATCACGATGCCGTACTGGGACGAGCGCGTCGCGGCGATGGCCCAGCACTTCCCGTCGGTGCGCGTCGACAAGTTCCACATCGACATCCTGGCCGCGCAGTTCGTGCTGCATCCCGACTGGTTCGACGTCGTCGTCGCGAGCAACCTGTTCGGCGACATCCTGTCGGACCTCGGCCCCGCATGCACCGGCACGATCGGCATCGCGCCGAGCGCCAACATCAATCCGACGCGCGCCTTCCCGTCGCTCTTCGAGCCCGTGCACGGTTCGGCACCCGACATCGCCGGCCTGGGCATCGCCAACCCGATCGGCATGATCTGGTCTGGCGCACTGATGCTCGATCACCTCGGGCATCCAGAGGCCTGTGCAGAGATTGTGTCGGCGATCGAGCGGACGCTTGCCGATCCGGCAGCCCCGCGGACGCGCGACATCGGCGGCAGCGCGACGACGACGGAGATGGGCCGGGCGATCGCCGAGGCGGTGCGATAGGCAGTCGGCCGGGAGTGGGCACCGGCCGACCTCGACAGTGGAATTGGCCGGTCGGAGCACTGCGTTCCGCGAGTGACTCTGGACGGCATCGCGGATAGACTCACCGTGGCTCATCACACGGCGAGTCCACGTCCGGCCCCCGCTCCCCGCCGCGACGACGCCATCCTCATCCTCGAGGTGCGTTGTGACACGCACGGCACGTTGCTTCACTGCAGCCCTCTGCTCATGGCTTGCATTCACGTCGCTGGCTTCCAGCGCCTTCGCGCAGCCGTCAATCCCGACCGTCGTGCTGCGCGCCAGTGATGGCGAACCCGGTGACGCCTTCGGCAAGCGCGTCGCCGTCTCTCAGGGCACGCTCGTCGTCGGTGCGCACGGTGACGACGATCGGGGACTCGACGCCGGTGCCGCGTACGTTTTCACGCTGGCGGACACGGGCGAGTGGGTCGAACGGCAGAAGCTCGCGCCGGCCTCGCTGCTCGCGGGCGACTTCTTCGGTTGGTCGGTGGCGATCGACGGCGACGTCATCGTTGTCGGCGCGCCGGGCGATGATCGCGACGCGAGTGGCAGCCCGAGCGTGGCGTCGGCGAATCGCGGCGCCGCCTACGTCTTCAGGCGTATCGGCAGCGTGTGGACGCACGAGGCGACGCTGCAGGACGCGACCGTCGCGGCGGGCGACGAGTCGGGTGCCAGCGTCGCAATCAGCGGTGACAGCATCCTGGTGAGCGCGATCTACCACGATGGGCTCGACTACTCTGACACGCCGGTCGCCGATCAGGGCGCCGTCTTCGCGTTTCGCGCTGAACGCCCCGCCCAGGGGGTGCTCGCGTGGCGGATGGAGCACGTTTTCACGAACCGCACATCGCTGCCGGGCGCGCGCCTGGGCTTCAGCCTGGCGATCGCCGGGAACATGGTGTCGTTCGGTGCCCCCGGCACGCAGTCGATCCAGAACCACGAACGTCGCGCACCCGGCTGGCAGGAAGTGGGGACCTATGCAGGCGTGGGTCCCGACTGCCGTGCGGGTCAGGTACCAGCCACGGGCACGGGCGCGCGTTTCCGGGAACTGCTCGACCTCGTGGCAGATGGCCAGGACGTCATCGCGGTCGACAAATGTTCGTACCGAAGCTTCACGTACGCGGTGGCGAACCGCGTCAGCACCGCCGGCCTGGTGACCAGCGCCGGCCTCACCATTCCGTACACGTTGTCGATGAAGACGGGGGTCGCGCGGAGTGCGGCCGGCCTGTATTGGTGGATCGCGGGCGCGACCGTGCTTCTGGGCGAGGCGACCGCTGGCGAACCCTGGTCTTCGGGAACCGACGACGGCCAGGGTGCAGCGGCGCGGTTCACGGGACTGCGAGCGGTCGACGTTCACGAAGGCACCCAGGCCGCGTACGTCATCGACGGGTGCGCCATTCGACGCGTCACCACCGACATGACAGTGACGACCGTGGCCGGGGCGGCGCTCAGTTGCGGAACGAGCCTCGATGCCACGGCGCTCGACGCGCGGTTCGACGACCCGCGCGACCTCCAGGTCGTCGGCGACGACGTCTACGTGGCCGATGGCACGACGATCCGACGGCTCGCCCTCGGGTCGGGCGCGGTGACCACAGTCGCCGGCCAGGCAGGAGCGTCGTCGCATCTCGACGGCACGGGTGCTGCCGCTCGCTTCAAGCGCGTGGCGGGCCTCACGTTCGGTTCGGGCGTGATGACGATCGCCGACGAATCGACATTGCGACGCATGGACCTGTCGGGTGTGGTCACAACGCTCGCCGGCGATCCGGCTGGGCCAGGATCAGGCACGTACACACCAGTTGACGGGCAGGGTCCCGCCGCCCGCGTTGCCGCGACGCGCCTGGTGAGCACCGGCCCAGGCCGGGTGGTGTTCATCGACGGCGTCAGCGTTCGCGAGGTAGACGACAACGGCGTCGTGCGTTCGCTTGCGGGCCTGCCCGAGTCAGCGGACCTCTGGCGGGGCTGGGGATACGCACTGGCCCTGGCGGCCGAGCGTCGTGCCGTCGGCGCCCCCCTGGCGTCTGCGCCGTTCAGCATGACGCCGCGTACCGGCGCCGCCGGCCTCTCCCTTCGCAGTCCGACACGGGTGAAGGCACTCGCCGCGCTGAACGCGCCCTCCGAGAACAGCCGCTACGGCACGGCGCTCAGCTTCATGGATGCAGGGGTACTGGTGCTCGGCCCTTCGAACGGCTGCGTATGGACGGCGTCAGGCACCTGCGTCAACCACGCCCTCGGAACGGGAGGTGCCTCGACCGTGCATCCCGTGCGCCTGGTGCGAGCTGTCGGGGAGGAATGGCGCGAGTGGCTCGCGCTCCCGACGACGGATGTGCTTCCGGGGTCGCAATACGGCGCCGCCCTCGCGACCGAGGGCGCCCGCGTCTTCGTTGGCGCGTCGGAATGGGACTATCGGCCGCAGGATCCGGCGCCCCATGGCGACATCGTCGGCCCCGGCGCGGTCTACGTCTACGACATGTCGACGATCGACACCGACGGCGACAGCATGCTCGATCTCGACGAGGTGACGAACGGCCTCGACCCGTCGTCGGCCACCGGCGATGACGGCGCCCCAGGCGATGCGGATCTCGATGGCGTGACCAACGGTGCAGAGATCGCGGCCGGCACGCACGCAACGGCGCCGCCTGCCAACACACGCTACTTCGCCGAGGGCGCCACATCGACGTTCTTCGCGACCGAACTCGCCCTGCTGAATCCCGGCCCAACCGACGCTGACGTGCTGCTGCGCTTCCAGAAGGCCGGCGGCACGACCAGCCAGGCCCGGCTCCTGCTGCCGCGCGGTGAGCGCCGCTCGATCGACGTCGGAGCGCAGGCCGGCATGTCGCAGGCCGAGTTCGCGACGGTCATCGAGAGCTCCGCGCCGATCGTCGCCGACCGCGTGATGCAGTGGCCGGCC
>JAEUQQ010000416.1 GCA_016789685.1 Acidobacteriota bacterium
CTCGTCGCGGTAGTTGATCTCGAGCAGGCGCATGGCGAATGCGAGGCTGGGCTGGAAGAAGAGGTCCCAGGCCTTCGCCTGTTCTTCCATGAGGCCGGTGGCGGCGTGGAGGAGCTGCCCGTAGTTCTGCGCGGTCGCGTCGTGCGAGATCGCGTCGATCGCCGGGTAGCGCGGCTGTTCTCCCAACCCGTAGACGCCGAGGATCCGGTTGAGTCCCTCGGCCGCACGCTCCCACGCCCGCGCCACGAAGGCCTCGTCATCCAGCGCCTCGTCGCGCGCGAACATCCCCGAACCGCGCATTCGCTCGATGGACGCGGACAGGGCCCCGCTCTTCACTGCCGCTGACAGCGCCTCTTTCGCCCCGGCGATGTCGTCGCTGCCCAGGCGGAGTGCCGCGACATGGCAGGGCGCACTGGTGGCACAGGTCGCGACGGCCTCGGCCAGCGCCGTGCGCCGCGCATCGAGCATCGTGCGGAGCGCGGGTGCCTCAGACAGCGCCCGGTGTGCCACGGGGTCGGCGGTGAGGATGGCGAACAGCGGGAAGTTCTTGCCGCTGACATCGCTCGCCCAGGTCAGTGGCTCGTATCGACGGACCTGCCGTGCGCCGTCGGCCGCAAGCCCGAGCGGCCACGCGAGGAGCAGTGCCAGCAGCCAGGCGACTCGTGCCGTTGTCCGTGTCATCACGCGCGTCTCCTCATCGCGGGCGCCCGGATGCACCCGCCGAATCCCGTACATGTGGACTCACCAGCCACCTGGCCCAGTGACTAGGGTTCCGGCGTGCGCCGGGCGGCCGGTGCTGAGCCCGTGGCGGGGTTGAACCGCGGGTGCGCCTGCAACGTGGGGTTGTCGGCCGGCGTGAACGTCGGGCGCTCGGCGCTGCGCACCCACGCGGTGTGCGCAAGGTCGCGCAGCAGCGCCGCGGCGCGCGTGATCTGCCGCTTGACCAGGCCTCGCGCGTCGGCATGTGCGGCGTCGGTCAGCGCACCCGACGCATCGAGTTGGTACACCTGCTCGACGTGCCGTCCAGCGTCGTCGAGGTGCGCGAGCACGGCGTCGAACGGATCATCGAGCACGACCGCTACCGGCACGTCCTTCTGCACGTCGTCGGACGACAGCTGCATCAGGTCGACGAATCGCGATTCGAAGCGCCCGTGAATGCGCGGATCGGTCGTGTACTGTTTCGGGTTCGGCCCCTGCCACCCGTCGTGGTGAATCGTGTCGTGCAGCGGCTGGGCGCCGTCACCGACGTAGTGGCCCAGTCGCCCCATGTACGACGCGATCTCGAGTTCCACGAGACGTGTGTCGGTGCCCTTGTCGCGCGCGGCGCGATACCGGCGCATGCCCGCCACCATCTGCTCGAAGGTCTCGACCGCGGCGTAGGGCAGCGTCCCGGTCCAGCGCACGTTGGTCAGGGCCGCCGCCTGTTGCTCGCCCGCGGCGACGAGCCGGCGACGCTCGGTGTCGAGGGCGAGCACGAACTCGTACCGCGAACGCGGCACGCTGGCGGTCGTCATGAACGCGAACTGCTCGCGGAACCAGCCGTGGTTGGGATCCTCGATGATCTTCTGGAACGGCTCCGAGGCCGAACGCCACGAGTCGGGGATCGTCGCCAGGTAGACGATCCACGCCTCGTGCCCGCGAAGGAACGTCGGCCCATCATCCGGGATCGCGCGGACGGCGGCCTGGTTGATCGTCCGGTGACCGCGCTCGCCCCACGCGGCAAGCCGCACGGGGCCGGCAACGGCAAGGAGCACGACATACACGGCAAGACGGCGCATCGTGAGTGCCTCAGAACGTGACGCGTGCGCCCAGCTGGATGTACCGGCCTGGGCGCGTGGCGGTGACGCGCATGAAGTCGGCCGCACGCTGCTGGGTCACGACGCCGGTGCCGTTGGGGCGGTTGAAGGCGTTCTCGGATTCGATCAGCACCTCGATCGCCCTGCGTCCGCCGAGGCCAATTCGTCGCGACACGCGCAGGTCGGTCTGGAGGAAGTCTGGCAGCCGGGCGCTGTTGCGGCCCGTGCCGACCAGGCGATCGTTGAGCACGAGGTCGGCGTTCAGGTCGGCGCCGGCGCCGGGGCTGAACGGGTAGCCGCTGCTGTAGAAGGTCGTGCCCGAGAACTGCAGGCCGTTCAGGACGCGCAGCGCCGAGGTGAAGCGCGGCGCCAGCGACCACTGCGCAGACACGGTGTGCGGCTGATCGAGGTTGCTCGGGCCCCAGTCGCGATCGAGGTTGCTGGGGTCCATGACGGTGCCGCCCACCAGGTCGCCGTTGTTCCTGGCGCGCGAGTAGCCGTAGTTGAGCGTGAACTGCACGCCCTGGTTGAACCGGCGGCGCACCGACACGTCGAGGCCGTGGTAGTTGCCTGACGCGGCGCTCGACACGAGGTTGATCGCACGGAACGTCGTGTTCGGCCGCCCGGCCGCCCCCGAGTAGACGGGCCGGCCGTCTTCGAGCTGCCCCACCGGAGCCGGCAGGTTGACATCATGCGTGTAGGGAGCGTTCCGGTGTGCCCAGTAGCTGTAGCCGACCGTCACCGAGAGGTCACGCATCAGCTCGCGCGACACCTGGACGCTCGCGTTGTGCGCATACGTGACCTGGTAGTCCTCGTCGAAGGCCACGATGCTCGGAACGATCGAGAAGGAGGGGTCCGCAGTGGCCAGCAGGTTCGGGAACACGGGTGAGCGTGGGTCGGTGCCCGACACCTGGTAGCTGAGCAGCCGCGTGCTGCGCAGTGCGGCATTGGTCGCCAGGTTGAGGCCGGGCGAGTCGTAGTAGATGCCGTACCCGGCGCGCACCACGGTCTTCTGCGACTCGCCGGGGATCCAGGTGATGCCGACGCGTGGCGCGATGTTGTTCGAGTCGGTGCTGATCGATCGCGACAGCTCGTACGGCGCGGTGACATCGAGCGTCGGGAACTTGATCAGCTCGTATCGCACGCCTGCATTCAGCGTGAGCCCGGAGCTCACGCGCCACTCGTCCTGCAGGAAGACATTGAAGAAGTTGAAGCGCAGCGACACCGAGGGTTCGCCGAGGTCCTGGGCGAGCTGTGTGTACGTGTAGGGGCGGCCGGTCGCGGGATCGATCGCTCCACTGAGCGTCAGCAGGTACTGGTTGAGCGACGACACCGCGGGGCGGCCACCAGACGCCGCGAGGCCTCCGAACGTGAACAGGCGGGCACGCCCGCTGGTCGGCTCGTTGACCGTCGACTGCACGTTGATGCCGGCCTTGAACGTGTGCGCACCGCGTGTCGCCGTCAGGTTGTCGATGAACTCGAGGCTCGCCTCGTGCCCGGTGCTCGCCGCGGCGGGGTTGCAGCCGAAGTTGGCTACGCCCGTGATGTTGATCTGCGCGCTGGTCGCGCTGCCCTCGCACGGTGGCGTGTTCCACGTGTTGCGGACGTTGAAGCCAACCCGCATCTCGTTGAGCACGCCGCCAACGACCGAGGCCAGCTGGCCGCCGGCGCCGTTCATGCGGTCCTTGTAGATGTTGCCGCGGCTCAGCGTGCTGAGCCCGCTGCCGCCGCCAGGCTGACGGTTGGTGAAGCGGTTGTAGCGCACGAAACCGTTGTTGGCCGCGTTGAGCCGGTAGTTGACCTTGACGCTCGGCGTGTGGAAGATCTCGCCGTTCGTGTCGTCGAGTTCCGACGCCGGCAGGCCCAGCGCGGCGATGGCGGCCGGCGTGATGGTGACCGGATTGACGTTCTCGTACGGGTTGAACTCGTAGTTCGCGAACACGAACAGCCGGTCGCGCACGATAGGGCCACCGACGTTGCCCTGCACCATGTGCCACGTCTGCTTCGGCCTGGTGGTGGCCAGCGGCGGCCGTGCGATCCAGTCGCTCGGGCGAATCATCCCCATGAGCGCCCCGCGCAGCTGGTTCGATCCCGAGCGCGTGATGACGTTGATCACGCCGCCCGCCGCGCGCCCGAACTCTGCCGAATACGCGCCGGTCATGAGCTGCATCTCCTCGACGTTCTCTGGCGTGGTGATCACGAGCCGGATCTGTCGGCTCCCGTTGCGCGATGTGTTGTCGATGCCGTCCATGTACCACTGCATCCGGTCGGCCCCACCGACGACGAACTGCGTCGTGCCGAAGCCGGTGCTCGGACGCCCCTTCACGCCGGGGCCCACGAGGTGGAAGTTGTAGACGTTGCGCGACGTGATCGGCAGCACGCGCACCGCCTCCTCGGGCAGCACTTCGCCCGCCACGGCCTGGCTCGTGGCCACCATCGACGCATCGGCCGTCACGTGGACGGTTTCGCTCGCGCCGCCAAGGGTCAACTTCGTGTCGACGCGCGCACGCTGCCCGGCGCTGAGCCGGATCCCGGTCTGCCGGTACTCGGCGAAACCGGTGGCAGTCACGAGCAACTCGTATTCACCGACCTGGAGGAGCGGGAATCGGTAGTACCCCTCGGAATCCGTCGTCGCGGTGGTGACCAGCCCGGTCCTGAGATTCGTCGCGACGAGCGTCGCGGCCGGGATGGTGGCGTCGCTGGGATCCCGGACGACCCCTTCGAGTGCGCCGTCGGTGGCGTTGCTCTGTGCGACAGCAGTCGACGGAGCCAGGAGCACGAGCAGCAGAAGGACGAACAGTGAGCGGATGCGCATCGGGGACCTCGACGTCATTCGGTTGACGTCGGGAGGTTACCGAGGCGATCTGACGACGCCGCGACCGCCGAACGACTGCGGCGTAAAGGCACTGATCGGGCAGCGGGGACCGCGCATGCGGTTCCCGCTGTGTGCCGTCGCAGGCTCGCGCGGCGCTCAGTTCGACCGAGGCAGGGTGGTAACCGAGCCGTCGCCGGCAGGATCGAGCAGCGTCTCGAGCGCGTCGAACGAGCCGGTCCAGCCGAGTGTCATTCCCGATCGTTCATGCACGAACGCCTCGACCTCGGCGGCGGTCGCCTCGCCGTGCGGCTCGGTCATCACGGTCACGCGCGTCTGATCGGGCGATTCCTCGGCGAACAGGACCGTGTTGCGCAGCGTCGGCGGCCACGCAGACGCGCCCGGAGCAGGCGCGAGTTGCTCGCGCTCGTCGACGAACTGCTGCGTGTAGACGATCCGGTGAGGCGCCTCGACGATGAGGTAGTCGGCACGCACGTGCATGGTGCCGTGTTCGCCCTCGATGACGAAGAAGGCGCTCTTGCCCGGCGCAATCTCCGGGCGGAGGAAGCGCATCGTCGTGCCCACCGGCGCGAGCCACCGCGCGAGGTGCTCCGGAGTCGCCCACATCTCGAACACGCGGGCGATGGGCGCATCGAACGTGCGGTTGATGACGAAACACTGCGTGCCGGCGTGCGCACGGGCGAGGTGTTCCGCGAGGCGATCCCAGGTCGCGTTGCCGCCCACCTGCCTGATGAACTTCGCCGTCGCCCTCGCGGCCTCAGGCGTTGCCAGCGCGAAGATCATGTCCATCCTCGTCTGGCCGTGTTGCTCGCTGAAGGTCACCGTGACCCGGAAGAGCGGTGGCCGATCGTCGGTGGCGCCGTGGTCGTAGACGAGCATCCTGTGCGGCTCGACGACGAGGTAGGTGGTGACGTTGGGATAGTCGACCCCGTCAGGACCGTGCATGGTGTAGCGCCAGGTGCCTCCCGCACGCAGGTCCTTGCTGTGGGTGGTGATCGTGAAGCCGCGCGGCCCCCACCACTGCGCGACCTGCTCGGGGATCGTCCATGCGTCCCACACCGCCTGCACGGGGGCGTCGTACAGGCGCGTCAGCGCGATCTCGTTCGCGTTCACGTTACTTCTGGTGGCCATGTCGTGTTCCTCGCGGCGTCCTGGCCGGCGTGCGGCCCGGCGTGTGGCGTGTCGTGTCGTTCGTTCGTGGGGTGGCAGCCGGCGCGATGCTCTTCAGGTACGCGTCGAGGCGGTCGAGACGCTCTTCCCACATTTCGCGGTACTGCTCGATCCAGTCGGCCGCCGGCGCAAGGGCCCGAGGTTCGAGCCGGCACGGGCGCTGCTGACCGTCGCGGCTGCGCGAGATGAGCCCCGCACGCTCGAGCACCTTGAGGTGCTTCGTGATGGCCGGGCCAGACAACTCGGATGGTTCCGCGAGGTCCTTCACCGGGGCGTCGCCCTTCGACAACCGCG
>JAEUQQ010000475.1 GCA_016789685.1 Acidobacteriota bacterium
GGCCGCCGACAATCCCTACAGCTTCCTCCACGTGTCACGCGCCGAGATCGACCTCCCCGCAGACACGAACCCCTACGCCGACGCCGTCTACGCCGCCGCCGCTCGGCAGTTCGACACCCTGCGACGCCATGCGATGGTCGACGACCCCGCACCGGCGATGTACTTCTACCGCCTGCGCATGGGCGAGCACGAGCAGACCGGCCTGGCGGCTGTCTACTCGGTCGATGAGTACCTGCACGACATCGTCAAGAAGCATGAGAAGACCCGGCCCGACAAGGAAGACGACCGCACGCGTCATATCATCGAACTGCGCGCGCAGACCGGGCCCGTGTTCCTCACCTATCGGCACCAGGCCGCGATCGATGCCATCGCGGCGCGCGTCTGCGCCTCACCGCCGCTGTACGACCTCGTGGCGCCCGACGGTGTCGGGCACACGCTGTGGATGTGCGATGGCGACGCGATCGCCGGGCTGCAGGTTGCATTCGCCGCGCTGCCCGCGCTCTATATCGCCGACGGTCACCATCGAGCGGCAAGCGCGATGCGGGCCCACCAGCGCTTCGGCGCCGGTGACAACGCCGCCGAGCACGCGTGGTTCCTCGCGGTGGCGTTCCCCGACGACCAGACGCAGATCCTGCCCTACAACCGCCTGATCAAGGACCTGCAGGGCCGATCGCCCGCGCAGTTCCTCGACGCGCTGCGCGCTGCGTGCGCGGTCCGCGACGGCGGTCCCGCGACACCCGCCCGCAAGGGCGAGTGCGCCATGTTCCTCGACGGACACTGGTACACCATCGACCTCGAGGCCGAGGCCCACGCCGGTGATCCGATCAAGTCGCTCGACGTGTCGTTGCTGCACGATGCCGTGCTGGCACCGCTGCTCGGCGTCGGCGACGAGCGCACCGACAAGCGGATCGACTTCGTCGGTGGCATCCGCGGCACGAAGGAACTCGAAGGCGCCGTCGCCAGCGGCCGCGCCGCGGTGGCGTTCTCGATGTACCCCGTGACCGTGCCCGAACTGATGGCCATCGCCGACGCGGGCAGCATCATGCCGCCCAAGTCGACCTGGTTCGAGCCGAAGCTCCGCGACGGCCTGCTGTCGCACGCCATCTGACTTCCGGGCCGCCCGCGGGCGGCCCGACGAACGGGCCCGTGGGCGCAGGCTCCGCGGTGCCGCACGCCAACGCGTCAGGGCCGCACCGGCGGTGCGGTCCGGCATTCGACGCCGGTTTTCATCCTCCCTGGAGTCACCTCCATGAAAGTCCTGGTTGCAGACAAGTTCGAGAAGAGTGGCCTCGACGGCCTGAAGGCCGCCGGGTGCGAGGTCGTGTACGAGCCCGACGTGAAGGATGATTCGCTGCTCGCCGCGATCACAGCGACCGCCGCCGACGTGGTGGTCGTCCGCTCGACCAAGGTCACCGAGCCGATGATGGACGCGGGCCAGGTCTCGCTCATCGTCCGCGCGGGCGCCGGCTACGACAACATCAACATCGCGGCGGCCTCGGCTCGCGGCATCTACGTCGCCAACTGTCCCGGGAAGAACTCGGTCGCCGTGGCCGAGCTGGCCTTCGGCCTGATCATCGCGCTCGATCGCCGCATTCCCGACAACGTCGCCGACCTGCGCGCCGGCAAGTGGAACAAGAAGGAATACTCGAAGGCCCGCGGCCTCTACGGCCGCACGCTCGGCCTGCTGGGATTCGGCAACATCGCCCAGGAGATCGCCAAGCGCGCGCAGGCCTTCGGCATGAACATCGCCGTCTGGAGCGAGATCGGCGTCGAAACCGATCGCAGCGGCCTGCCCATCGACCTGCCCATGCTCGTGCGCCTGAAGCCCAGTACGGGCTCGCCGATCGAACCACTCGTGCGCGTGTGCGACTCGCCCGAGGAGGTCGCCGCGCAGAGCGACATCCTGAGCGTCCACCTCGCCCTCAACGACAAGACACGCGGCCTCGTGAACGCGAACGTCTTCAACAACCTGAAGCCGGGTTCGTTCTTCCTCAACACCGCCCGCGGCGAGGTCGTCGACTACGCGGCGCTCGAGCAGGCCGTCAAGGAACGCCAGTTGCGCGTGGCCCTCGATGTCTACGGCAAGGAACCGTCGAGCGGCGTTGCCGACTTCAGCGATCCGCTGCTGTCGCTGCCCAATGTCTACGGCACGCATCACATCGGCGCATCCACCGACCAGGCCCAGGAAGCGATCGCCGCCGAAACCGTCAAGATCATCCGCAACTACGTCGAGACCGGGCGCGTGAACAACGTCGTGAACCTGTCGCGCCAGACCCCGGCGAAGTACGTGCTCGTCGTGCGCCACAAGGACAAGCCCGGCGTGCTGGCCAGCGTGTTCGCCGCCCTGCGCGACCAGTCGGTGAACGTGCAGGAGGCCGAGAACATCGTCTTCACCGGCGCGCAGGCCGCCGTGGCACGCATCAACGTCGATGCCGAACCCGCCGAGAGCGCGCTCGCCGCGGCCATCGCGTCGAACACCGACATCCTCGACATCCAGGTCGTGCCCCTGGCGGCGCCGGCCTCGTCGCATCACCTCGCGCGCACGACCGTCAACGTGCCGCAGGCCTAAGCCAGGACGGGAGAACGTCATGAGCACCGTGAACCGCATCCTCAATTTTTCTGCTGGCCCGGGCATCCTGCCCCTCGACGTGCTCGAGCAGGCCCAGCGCGACTTCGTGGCCCTGCCCGGCGTCGGCATGTCGGTCTCGGAGATCAGCCACAGGTCGAAGACCTTCGAGGCCATCATCGGCGAGTGCGAGGCCGACATCCGCAGCCTCGCGGGCATTCCCGCGAACTACCACGTGCTGTTCCTGCAGGGGGGCGCGTCGACGCAGTTCGCGCAGGTCCCGCTCAACCTCCTCGCGCCCGGCGCCACCGCCGACTACATCGTCACCGGCGCATGGGGCGAAAAGGCCGCCAAGGAGGCCAAGAAGGTCGGCACCGTCAACGTCGCCGCCAACACGTCGGCCGGGAACTTCAGCGACCTTCCCGACCTCGGCGCGCTGTCGCTGACGCCCGGCGCGGCCTACGTGCACTACACGTCCAACGAGACGATCCAGGGTGTCGAGTTCAAGAGCGAGCCCACGTTCGGCGACACACCCGTCGTGTGCGACACCTCGTCGAACATGTTCAGCAAGCCCCTCGATATCTCGAAGTACGCCCTGATCTACGCGGGCGCGCAGAAGAACCTCGGTCCGGCGGGCGTCACGCTCGTCATCGTCCGTGACGACCTCGTCGGCAAGGCGCCGGCATCGCTCGCGACGATGCTGAACTATGCGACGCACGTGAAAGAGAAGTCGCTCTACAACACGCCGCCGTGCCTCGCCATTTACCTGGTCGGGCTCGTCATGAAGTGGCTCAAGGCCAACGGCGGACTCGCCGCGATGGGCGAGCGCAACGAGCGCAAGGCCGCGAAACTCTATGCCGAGATCGATCGCACCGGGTTCTTCAGGGGCCACGCGGCCAGGGGCTGCCGCTCGAACATGAACGTCACGTTCAGGCTGCCGACCGAGGAACTCGAAGGCAAGTTCGCGAAAGAGGCCACGGCCGCAGGCCTCGACGGCCTGAAGGGCCACCGCTCGGTCGGCGGAATGCGCGCGTCGATCTACAACGCGTTCCCGGAGGCCGGCGTCGACACGCTCGTGTCGTTCATGCAGGAGTTCGAAAAGATGACCGGATGATCGCCGCCGTCCCCTAGCGAGGCCGCCCACGGCGGCGTCGCCGGGGCGGGCGGCCCTCGTGGC
>JAEUQQ010000480.1 GCA_016789685.1 Acidobacteriota bacterium
AGCAGCTCAAGTCCTACGGCGCCTACATCCAGGACGACTGGAAGGTCGGCGACGCGCTGACCGTGAACATCGGCGTCCGCTACGACTACATGACGCCGGCCACCGAGAAGAACAACCGGATGGCGAACTTCGACCCGGCCACGCGGGGGCTCGTGTTCGCGTCGGACGGCTCGATCGAGGATCGCGCGCTCGTGAACCCGGATCGCAACAACTTCTCGCCGCGCATCGGCGCGACCTACAAGCTGGGCGATCGCACCATCCTGCGCGGCGGTTTCGGCATCTTCTACAACCAGTTCGACCGCATCGGATCTGAAGACCAGCTCGCGCTCAACCCGCCCGGGCTCGCCAACATCGACGTGCAGGCGGCCGGTGGCAGCGCGGTGCCGATCCTGCGGCTGCAGGATGGTTTCCCCGCCAACTTCCTCGACCCGAACAACATCAACGTCGCGCGCATCATGATCCGCGCGGCCGACGCCGAGTCGCCGCGCACCGAGGTCCGCCAGTTCGGGGGCGGCATCGAGCGGCAGCTGGGCGCGAGCTTCGTCGCCTCGATCGACTTCGTCGGTTCGTCGACGAAGAACCTCGCGGTGCTGCGCAACCTCAACCAGCCGCTGCCGGGCACCCTCGACGCCAACGGTCCGCTGCCCTACCCGACGTTCGGCAACATCCAGTGGCGCGAGATGACGGGCACCGCCAGCTACAAGGGCCTCGACGTCTCGTTCGAGCGCCGCTTCAAGGACGGCTACAGCTACCGCGCGTCGTACACCGTCGGCGAGGCGCGCGACCAGGCGCCCGAGCACCTCAATGCCGCGTCGGGCCGGCCGCAGAACGGCCGCGACCTCGAGTCGTGGGAGGGGCCGAGCGACTTCGACATCCGGCACCGCGTGTCGGCCAACGTGATCGCCGAGTTGCCGTTCGGCGAGGGCAAGCCCTGGCTCAAGGACGGGTTCGGCCGTCACGTGCTCGGCGGATGGCTCGTCAGCGGCATCCTGAGCGCGCGCACCGGGCGCCCGTTCACGGTGACGCAGGGCAACAACAACGTCGGCACGGGCCACACGGGCCTCCCCAACCTGACCGGGGATCCCGAGGGCGCCAAGACCGTCGAGCAGTGGTACAACCCGGCGGCCTTCACGCGCGTCACCTCGGGCACGTTCGGCAATGCCGGCCGCAACATCCTGCGTGGACCGGGCTGGTTCTCGGTCGACATGAGCCTGCAGCGCCGCATCAACGTCACGAGCCGGTTCAATGCGACGCTGCGGTGGGACATCTTCAACGTGTTCAACCGCGCGAACTTCGGCCTGCCCGACACGAACATCGTCAATGCCACGGCCGGCACCATCTCGAGCCTCGGTGGCGATCCGCGCGTGATGCAGCTGTCGATTCGCCTCGCGTTCTAGGCATCGCACGTTGACTCCGGCGAGGTCGCCGGCAGCCACATCGGTGGGGCACTCATCCTCGCGATGAGTGCCCCATCGCCCTGTACGGCGCCTGGCGGCGTATGCCCGCGCCCGGTGCATGGCGTAGAATGCCCCACGCTGTGCAGCGTGACCTCCGTGCCCTGGCCGACACCACCTTCGACGTCCTGGTGATCGGTGCCGGGATCTACGGCGTCACCACCGCCTGGGAAGCCTCGCGGCGCGGGCTCAGGGTCGCCCTGATCGACCGCGGCGACATCGGCGCCGCCACCTCGGCCAACAGTCTCAAGACGATCCACGGCGGCCTCCGCTCGCTGCAGCGCGGAGCCCTGAAAGAGATGCGCGCGTTCATCCGCGAGCGCCGCGCCCTGCTCCGCATCGCGCCGCACCTCGTGCGTCCGCTGCCATTCGTCATCCCGACATCGCGGCGTCACCCGGTGCGCAACGGCGCGGCCATGCGCATCGCGCTCCTGCTCAACGACCTCATCGCGTCGGATCGCAACGACGGCCTCCTGCCCTCGCACCGCCTCGGTGGCGGGCGCCTGCTGACGCACGCCCAGCTCGGCCAGATCGCCCCTGACCTCGATCCGCGCACCTACACGGGCGGCGCGACGTGGTGGGACGGCCAGATGCTGAACTCCGAGCGCCTGGCCCTGGCCTTCGCGCAGTCGGTGGCCGCGATGGACGGCGTCGTCGCCAACCATGTCGGCGCCGACCGCCTGCTCGTGCGCGACGGCCGCGTCGAGGGCGCGCGCGTGCGCGACGTCCTGGGCGGCGGCACGTTCGACATCCGGGCCAGCGTCACCGTGAACGCCGCCGGCGCCTGGGCCGCCGGCCTCTCAGACGAGGCGCTCGGCCAGCAGGGCACGCCGCTCGCGCCGCTCCTGTCACGGGCACTCAACGTGGTCGTGCCCAGGCCGAGCCGCGACACCGACCCGGCCGTCGGTGGGCTGAGCGACGGCCGGTTCTTCTTCCGCGTGCCGTGGCGTGGTGTCACCATGTTCGGGACGAGCCACGAGCCGTTCACGGGGCATCCCGACGAGGCGCGGCCCGCGGCCGCCGACGTCCAGCGGCTCCTCGACGATGTGAACAAGGCCTTCCCGGGGGCGCCAGTGACCTTCGGCGAGGTGACGCTGGTGCACTGGGGCATCCTGCCGGCCGCGCGCGTGTCGGGCCTGCACGTCGATCTGCTCAAGGACAGCCTCCTGCGCGACCACCGCACCGACGGGCTGCAGGGACTCGTGACCGTCGTCGGCGTCCGCTACACCACCGCCCGGCAGACCGGCGCGCTCGCCGCATCGATCGCTCACGCGAAGCTGCCCGCGTCCCGCGGGCGCCGGGTGGACGATCGCGACCTGCCCTGCCTGGTCGGCGGCGACGTGGCCGACTTCGACGCGCTGTCGCGTGACCTGGCGCGGCTGGCGCCGGCGCTGCGCGACATCGACGTCCGCCGCCTGTGCCGGACCTACGGCAGTCGTGCGCCGGCGCTTCTCGACGTGATGCGATCCGACGCCGCGTGGGCGGCTCCGTTGAGCGCCACGTGCCCGGTCACACGCGCCGAGATCGCCTACGCGGCCCGGGAAGAAATGGCGCTCACGCTGGCCGACGCACTGGTGCGGCGTACCGAAGCCGGCTCAGCCGGACACCCCGGGCGCAACGCCGTCGAGGCCGCCGCTGACGTCCTGGCCCGCGTGCATGACTGGGACGCCGCCAGGCGCGTCCGCGAGGTCATGGCGGTCGACGCCTACTACGCGCCCGCACGAGCCAACCCGGCGCAATTGCATCCGGTCCAAGGAGTCCAGTAGACTGCCGGGGTCAGCGTGTGCGGTCGGGTTCCTGCCTGATGTGCGTACCCAGCGCGTATCGTGCCCGGTCACAACAAGGTCGATCCCCAGCTCGGAGTGTAGCCGTCCCAGACCGGACGGTTGGCATAGTCGTACGTTCACAACAGGACGGTCACTGATGAAGCACGTCGTTCGATTCGTTGCCGCGCTGTGCCTCGCGCTCGCCATTCCGGGCGTCGCGTCGGCCCAGCCGGACTACAAGACCTGGTACCTCGCCGAAGGCTCGACCGGGTTCTTCGAAGAAGAGATCCTCATCGCCAACCCCAACGGCGTGGCGGCAAACGTCAGCATCCAGTACCTCGTCCCGGTGGGATCGCCGACGCCGGCGCTCAAGCAGATCACGCTGCCCGCGACGTCGCGCACGACGGTCAAGGTCAACCAGGACATCACCATCCACGCGCTGTCGGCCATCATCACGAGCGATCAGCCGATCATCGTCGAGCGGTCGCTGTACTGGGGTGGCGCGGGCCGGCAGGGTGGCCACAACACCGTGGGCGTGCAGGCACCGCAGATGGAGTGGTTCCTCGCCGAGGGCGTCAGCAACGCCATCTTCGACGAGTTCATCCTCATCTCGAACCCCAACAACGCCACCGTCGAAGTGCAGATCGACTACCTCGGCACCGACGGCATCAAGGACATCGACACCTACACCGTCGCCGCCAACTCGCGCCGCACCATCCACGCCGCCGTCGATCTCGACTCGCGCTTCGGCGGGCGGTTCCGCAACCGCACGTTCTCGGCCAAGGTCAAGTCGCTCACGGCCGGCAACCCGATCATCGTCGAGCGCTCGATCTACTGGGGCGGCATCTTCGCCGCGGGGCTGAATCCCGGCGGCACGAACGAAGCCGGCGTGACGCAGCTGAGCGACACCTGGCGGTTCGGCGAGGGGTACGCGGGCGGCACGTTCCAGACGTTCCTCCTCGTCGCCAACCCCGGCGAGACCGAGGTGACGATCGACACCACGTTCTACCTCGAAGACGGCTCGACGACGGTCGATACGCGGACGCTGCCGGCGAACTCGCGCACCAACATCTGGGTCAACGCCGAGATCGGGCCGGCCAACGCCAAGGCGTTTTCGGCCACCGTCAAGGCGCGCAACGGCGGCCAGATTGCCTCGGAGCGCGCGATGTACTGGGGCAACTTCCGCGAGGGCCACGTGGTCGCCGGCGTCACGGCCGAGGCCGCGAAGTGGGGCTTTGCCGAAGGCATCGAAGACCGCTTCAACGGCGTCGCCTACGACTCGTACTTCCTCCTGAACAACGCGGGCCTGACCGACGGGTCGGTCAAGGCGACGTTCATGCTCGAGGACGGCACCGGCTTCTCAGACACGTTCACCGTGGCCGCGCAGTCGCGCTACACGCTGATCGCGGCGCGCTACCCGCAGCTGAGCAACCGGCGCTTCTCGGCGTTCTTCGAGTCGTCGGTGCCGATCGTCGCCGAGCGCACCGTCTACTGGGGCGCCGGCTACTATGGCGGCCACGCCAGCGCGGGCGTCCCGCTGCCCGACGCATTCGTCGTCGGCACGCCGGCCGCCGTCAGCGGTCCGACCGTGACGTCGATCGCCCCGGCCTACGGCACCACCAACGGCGGCACCGACGTGACGATCAAGGGGACGAACTTCGGCATGGACACGACCGTGACGTTCGGCGGCGTGAACGCCCAGACCAGCCAGGTCATCGACGCCGAGACCGTCGTCGCGCGCACGCCCGGGCATGCGGCCGGTGCGGTCGCCGTGACGGTGACGACCAACGGCCAGAACGCGACCTCGCCGACCAACTTCACGTACGAAGTACCGCCGCCCCCGCCTCCGCCGCCCACGTCGGGCACCACGGCGCGTGGGGCGCCCGTCGCCGTGTACTGCACGAACTTCGCGAGCAACGGTGTCTGCAACCAGCCGATTACCTGGCCGTTCCCGCAGAACGCGTTCGGTGTCATCAACCAGCTGGCGATCGAGCGTCGTGACCTGCTCGTGAACTCCTGCCACGAGTTCGGCGGCAACAACAACTTCATGTTCGAAGCCGTGCGCCGGCTGCGCACCGCGACCGGCAGCAACCGCTGGGGCCTCAACATCAAGCGTGG
Source organism: Acidobacteriota bacterium (assembly GCA_016789685.1). Classification (GTDB taxonomy): domain Bacteria; phylum Acidobacteriota; class Vicinamibacteria; order Vicinamibacterales; family JAFNAJ01; genus JAEUQQ01. The sequence continues at coordinate 5,339 of JAEUQQ010000480.1, forward strand.
CAACCAGGGCCTGTCGCAGGACATCGTCACCTACTTCTACGGCCCAGAGGGCACCGAGATGGAAGGCGACGTCCGCGTCTACATCTTCGACATCATCGGGGGTCACTGCGGCAACAACCCCGGCCCGAACTGGGAAGATGTCACCGAGAAGACCCGCGCTGGCGGGACGATCGGCCGGTGGACGACGGCCGGGCAGAGCTTCTGACCGGTTGATCGTGAAGTGAGTGGCCAGGGGCCGGTCGGGAGTCATCCCGACCGGCCTCGCCGTTTGTTCGCCCCCATCCTTGCGGCACCGTCACCCGTCTGTTACTCTGGCGCGTCCCGTTGAGGACTGGGCCAGCCACCACCTGCCCGTCACCCTTCGGCCCCCCAGCATCTGCATGAGTCAGCCTTCACGCCTTCGCTCGGCTGCGGCGTTCCTCGCCAAGCTGGTCATCAGCGTCGGCATCCTCGTCTGGTTGTTCCAGCACACCGACGTCTCGGCGGTTGCCGCACGCGCACGCACGGCCCATGTCGGCTGGGTCGTCGCGGGGCTGGCGATCTACGCGGTGATGGTCGTCCTCAGTTCGTGGCGCTGGCAGCTCCTGCTGGGTGCGCAGGGCTTCCACGCCCCGTTGAACCGCCTCAATGCCTCGTGGATGGTGGCGTTGTTCTTCAACAACTTCCTGCCCAGCAACATCGGCGGCGACGTCATCCGGATCGCCGACTCGGTGGCCATCACGCGCTCGCGCACCGTGGCCGCCGCGGTCGTGCTCGTCGATCGCGCCATCGGCCTGGCCGCGCTGCTCGTCATCGCCGCCTCTGGCGCCTGGATCGCCTCGATGCAGGGCATCAACGTCCCCGGGCGCGACTACGTCTGGATGGCGGCGGTCGGCATGATCGTGGCCGGCCTGCCCGTCATGCTGAAGCCGGCGCTGCTGATCAGGCTCCTCGAGCCGATCGGCAAGCTGCACCCGGAACTGTTCGGCAAGCGGATCGACCGCTTCAGCGACACGCTGCACCGCATTGCCGAAGCGCCCGCACGCCTGTGGGGCGCGGTGGCCGGCGCCCTCGCGGTGCAGTTCCTGATCGTGATCTTCTACCTGTGCATCGCGTGGGCCATCGATGCCCCGCTGCCGCCCCTGGCCGGCTTCGTGATCGTGCCGGTCAGCCTGGTGCTGCAGATGGCGCCCGTGTCGGTCAACGGGTTCGGCGTCCGCGAGGCGATCTTCGCGTGGTTCTTCTCGCGCCTCGGCCTGCCGACCGACGCGGCCATCGCGCTGTCGCTCCTGTCGACGGCGACCGTGATGCTCTTCTCGCTGGGCGGCGGCGTGATCTGGGTCGTGCGACGCAACCACCCGGTGCCCGCGCCAGCGACCCAGACGTCGACCGAACTCGAAGCGCTCGGCGACTACTCGTAAGGCACGTTCCCGCGAGTCGCAGCCTCGGCGTGCCGACAGGTCGTGCGCGACGCGCGCTACGCGTCGAGGTGATGCTCGGCCCAGCGCTCGAACACCATCAGGCAGAACAGCAGGTGCGCGTGGTTGGCGGTGCCCGCGGTGTGCTCCGCGACCATCTGCTGCACCACGGCCGGCGCAAACAGCCCTCGGCGCGTGACACGCTCGGGCGACAGGAGTGACGTCAGCATCGGGTGAAGCTCGCGGCGCAGCCACTGCTTCATCGGGATGCTGAACCCCTCCTTCTTCCGGTGCAGGATGGACGCCGGCACGCGGCCCTCGAGCGCGCGCTTGAGCACCCACTTCCGCTCGCCATCACGGATCTTGAGGCGGCCCGGCATCGAGAACGCGAGTTCCATGACGCCCACATCGATAAACGGTGCCCGCGTCTCGAGCGACGTCGCCATGCTCATTCGATCGACCTTCACCAGGATGTCGTCGGCGAGGTACACCGACAGGTCGGCATAGAGGAGGCGGTTGAGGAAGTCGTCGCCGCGGTGCCGTCCGAGCGCCTCGCGCACGGGCGCGTGCACGTCGGCGCCCACGAGCCGGTCGCGGAGCGCCGCCGTGTACAGGCGCCCCTTTTCGGCCGGGTGCGCGAACGTCATCCACCGGTACTGCGCGATGTCGCGCGGCGCGCGCGCGACGCCTTCCGCAAACCGCTTGACCTTGTTGACGAGGCCCTTCTTCTGGTCGGCGGGCGGCACCAGCGACGCCACCGCGTCGAGCGCCTGCCAGAGGGCCTGCGGTGCCATCCCCTGCCAGCGGGCCGCGAGCGCCTCGGCGTCGTAGGCGTCGTAGCCGCCAAACAACTCGTCGCCGCCATCGCCGGCGAGCGCGACGGTCACGTGCTGGCGCGCGAGCTGCGACACCATGAACGTCGGGAAGAGCGAGACATCGCCGAAGGGCTGGTCGAAGTGCAGCACGAGGCGGTCGAACAGCGCCGCGACGTCGGGCGTCACGCACCCTTCGCGATGGTTCGTCGCGAACGTCGTGGCGACCTCGCGCGCGTACGGCAGCTCGTTGTAGCTGCCATCGTCGAATCCCATGCTGAAGCTGTTGACCGTGGTGCCGCGACGCTGCGCCGCATCGGCCATGAACGCGACGATGGCGCTCGAGTCGATGCCGCCAGACAGGAACACGCCCAGCGGCACGTCAGACATCATCTGCGAGTCGACGGCGCGGCCGAACGTGGTGCGCAGCGCTTCGATCGCGTCCTCGTCGCGCCAGTCGCGCAGTGCGACGTCGGCGGCGTCCCAGTAGCGGTGCACGCTCACCTGCCCGTCGTGCAGGCGCAGGTAGTGTGCCGCGGGCACCTGCTGGATGCCCTCGAAGATGGTCTGCGGCGTGATGACGTACTCGTAGGTCAGGAACTGGTCGAGCGCCGCGTGGTTCAGGCGGCGGTCGATCTGCCCCGACGCCAGCAGGGCCTTGATCTCGGATCCCAGCAGCAGGCCGCGGTCGGTCTGCGCGTAGTACAGCGGCTTCTCGCCGGCGCGATCGCGCGCGGCGATGAGCGTCTGCGTGCGGCTGTCCCAGAGCGCGATCGCGTACATCCCCTGCAGCCGGTTGAGGAACCCGGTGCCGTACTCCTCGTACGCGTGGGCGATGACCTCGACGTCGCACCGTGAATGAAAGGTGTGCCCGCGCGCCTGCAGGTCGCGCTTGACGTCTTCGAAGTTGTAGATCTCGCCGTTGGTGACGACGTAGATCGACTGGTCTTCGTTGGTGAACGGCTGCTGTCCACCCGACAGGTCGACGATCGCCAGGCGCCGCATGCCGAGGGCGGCAAACGGCAGCGTGACGCTGCCTTCTTCGTCGGGGCCGCGGTGGTAGATCGAGGCCACCATCGCGGCGAGGTCGTGCGCCTGCGGGTGCTCCCTGTCGATGATGCCGGCAATACCGCACATGCGTGGTCGGCCTCAGGACTGCCGGAGCGACACGGCGCCGGCG
>JAEUQQ010000504.1 GCA_016789685.1 Acidobacteriota bacterium
CGGCTTGCGTTCGCCCGCCGGCTTGTCACCCCATGCCTTGCGGTCACCGGCTGGCTTGCGATCGCCAAACGACTTGCGCTCGCCGCCTGCATCGCGGTCGCGGTTGAAGGGCTTGCGCTCCCCGGCCGGCTTGCCGCTCCAGGGCTTACGTTCGCCCGCCGGCTTGTCAGTCCATGGTTTGCGGTCACCGGCTGGCTTGCGCTCGCCAAAGGACTTGCGCTCGCCGCCCGCATCGCGGTCGCGATTGAAGGGTTTGCGATCCCCAGTCGGTTTGCCGCCCCAGGGTTTGCGCTCACCTGCGGGCTTGTCGGTCCACGGCTTGCGCTCGCCGGCCGGCTTCGCGCCAAACGGCCGGTCGCCGCGCGGCGGGCCGCCAAATGGTTTTCGCGGGGCACGCGGACGTTCCCCCTCTGTTCCTTCGGGACGCCCCCAGCCTTCGCGCTGCGCCATGCGCGCCCGGCGCACGTCACGCGGCACCTTGTACTTCTCGCGCGGATCCTTGTGATCGCCGCCCGGACGCCACGACTTGCCGCGCGACTTGCTCACGCCGGCTTCTTCGGCGCGTGCGCTCTCGGCCGCCTCGGGCGAGTCCCAGATCTTCCCGCGCTCAAACCACTTGATCACCGCATCGTCGTTCGTGCGGAGCAACTGCTTGAGCATCGGGACGAGCTCTTCCTGGAACGGCGCGCGAAACGCCGTGGGCTCGGTGCCGAGCAGGATCGTCCAGTACTTGAAACGGGCCATGGAGTGCCTTTCGAAAAATCCGTCAGAGAGGTGGTGCCGGTGCCCTTCGACCCTGCGCGCCATGGCACCGGGCCCAGGCACGAGGTGCGCCGCCTGCCCGTCGTGCCGCCGGCAGCGCGCCGGCGCGCGCGTGTTCCGAATGTCACTCGCGCTGGACGTCGGTGTACCCGAGGCGCTTCAGCTTCTCGACCAGCGTCGTCCGCTTGAGGCCGAGCAGCGCTGAGGCCTGCCGTCGATTGCCCCTGGTACGTTCGAGCGCGCGCGTGATCAGGTCGCGTTCGATCCGCGCGATCACCTCGTCGAACACCAGGCCTTCTTCGGGCAGCGCCAGCGACACGTCGGGATCCGCTCCCGCCGCGCGCATCGTCGGCGGCAGTGCCGTCGCATCGATCTGCGTGCGCCCGGGGCTCAACGTGAACGCGCGTTCGATGACGTTCTCGAGTTCGCGCACGTTGCCGGGCCACGGATACGCCATCAGCAACCGGAGGGCGTCCTGCGTGAGCGTCACGTCGGGACGCGGCGGCGTGCTGTGCTCGCCCAACCGGCGCAGGAAGTGCTGCACCAGCAGGGGAATGTCGTCGCGCCGATCGCGCAGCGGCGGCAGCGACACCTGGATCACGTTCAGCCGGTAGTACAGGTCTTCGCGGAACGTGCCCGCCTTGACCATCCTGAGCAGGTCGGAGTTGGTGGCGGCGATGACACGCACATCGACCTTGATCGACTGCGAGTCGCCGACACGCTCGAACATGCGTTCCTGCAGCACGCGCAGCAGCTTCGACTGCAGCGCCGCGCTCATCGTGCCGACCTCGTCGAGGAACAGCGTGCCGCGGTGCGCCGCCTCGAACCGGCCCTGGCGTGGACCGATCGCGCCGGTGAACGCGCCCTTGACGTGGCCGAACAGCTCGGCCTCGAGCAGCGTCTCTGGCACGGCGCTGCAATTGAGCGCCACGAACTTCTGGTGCTTGCGCGGCGAGTTCTGGTGGATCGCGCGCGCGACGAGCTCCTTGCCCGTCCCGGTCTCGCCGAGCACCAGGATGGTGCTCGTCGTCGGCGCCACGGTCTCGAGCAGCGTGCCGAGCTCGCGCATCGCGGCGCTGCGCCCGATCAACCCCTCGAACCCGTAGCGGCGATCGAGCTGCTGGCGCAGGTACTGGTTCTCGGCGCGCAGGTCGCGCCGCTCGAGCGCGGCGCGCAGCACGTGGAGCAGTTCGTCGAACTGGAAGGGCTTCGTGATGAAGTCGGCGGCCCCGAGCCTGATGGCCGCCACGGCGTCCTTCACGGTGCCGTACCCCGTCACGACGATGACGACGATGTCGGGGTAGCGGCCGAGTGCCGCGTCGAGGATGTCGGTGCCCGAGGCACCCGGCAGACGGAGGTCGGTGACCACCGCGTCGTAGGCGAAGTGCGCCAGGCGTTCGAGCGCCGCATCACCCGACTCGGCCTCGTCGACGAGGAATCCCTCGTCGCGGAGGCGGAGCGCGGTGGCCGTGCGAAGGGCCGCCTCGTCTTCGACGAGCAGGAGATGTTTCGGGAGTTCAAGCATTTGCGCCAGCGCGTCGATATTTTGACACACCTTGCGGGCGCGCGATCCGCGTGCCGCGGGCACGCGAGCCCTGCAGGTCGACAGACGAGGGTCCGATACACCCTGCGGACGCTGGATGTGGTGAATTTGGAACGCGAAACGGTCTCGATCACCGAGGCGTGCCGGCACGTCGGCGTCACGCGCCGCACCATCTACAACTGGATGGCCGACGGCAAGATCGAGTACGTGCGCACGGCCGGTGGGGCCGTCCGCATCTTTACCGACACGCTGTGGCGATCGCCGGGTGAGCCGGCGCGCCGGCCGGCGGTCGGCGCGCGTCGGGCGGAGAGCTGAGCATCGTGGCTTCAATGGGATCGTGGCCGTTCGCGGCCGGTGGAGAGGGCATGGCCGCAGACGACCGGGCCGACCTGTCGGCACTGTTCCACCGCTTGAACAATCAGCTCGGCATCATCCTCGCCAACGCCGAACTCCTCGAGGGGCGCCTGTCTGACGAGCCCAGCCGCACCAGGGCCTCCCAGGTGGTTGCTTCGGTGCTCGATGCGATGACGACCGCCCGCGACCTCCGGTCGGCCGTCGAGTCAGGCATCGACGACTGAGCGTCGAGGCCGCCCGTCCCCTGGCGGCGGGCCGAGTCCCGCCCGCCCGACACCACTCCGCCACCCTGTGACCGCCACCCTGTCGGCTGGCGGTCGATCCGTGTCAAGCCACCGTCAAGACCACACCGGATCTGTCAATCTGTTGACGGGTGCGCCGTTCGCGCTTCGTGGCGCTGCACGCGGCTGCACACCGCTTCACATGCGAAAATCGGCCTGAATACATGCGATCGCCACGCGTCTGTGCTGGTGGTGCGCCAAAAACGCACACGACCTCGGAGGTTGGTATCCCGCTTGCCATGATCAGGGATCGTCACGAACCGGCGTCACGACCCTGCGGAGGATCCGACAGCGGCGAGACCCGACATCGACAAGACGCGGAGCCCGACCATGCAGCGCCAGCCCGTTTCCGACACCCAGCGTGAACGCATCGCCGCCAGCGTGCCCTTCGTGGAGGCGCTCGCTCGCCGAGTTGCCGCCTCGATGCCGCACTCGATCGACCTCGGCGACCTGGTCCAGGACGGGATGCTCGGCCTGATCGATGCCGCGCACCGCTACGACGAAGACCGGGGGATCAAGTTCGAGACCTTCGCCGAGCGGCGCGTCAGGGGCGCGATGATCGACGCCCTGCGCCGTGATGCGTGGCCCCGTGGCGTTCGCCGGATGCGCCGACAGCTCGAGACTGCGCGCGAAGACCTGCGGCGCGAACTCGGCTGCGAGCCGTCGATGGCCGACCTGGCTGCCCGGATGGGTTCGGACGAGACGCGGCTCAACCGCACCATCGTTCGCATCAACACCATCGAGTCGACCTCGCCGCTGGCCTCGAATGACGCAGCCGACGAGCACATGCTGCCCGCGGTGATGCTGCCACCCGAGACGCCGTCGCCCGACCGCGTCTACGAGACGACCGAGGTCAAGGCACGCGTGCGCGCCGCGATCGACTCGCTGCCGCCGCGCGAGCGCAAGATCATCGGCCTCTACTACTTCGGCGAAGTGACCATGAAGCAGATCGGCGCCGAGATCGGCGTCAACGAGTCGCGTGTCTCGCAGCTCCATGCGCGCGCCGTGCAGCGCCTCAAGAAGGTCCTCGCGGCGACCGACGGCCAGCGCGCCGAGATCGTCGACATCATGACCGCCAACATGAAGAAGCCGATGGCGCGGGCGTCGCTCGACTCCATGCCGATGCTGGGCACGGGATCGGTCGTGATCGACTACCCGACGACGTCGCGGGCCAGCCGCAGCAAGTCGGCCAGCCTGAACGGCTTCGTCAGCCACCGGCAGCCGCTCTCGTCGAGGAAGCGCCCGGCCTCGGTGCCGGCCACGTCGCCCGTCACGAATATCACGCGCCGCGCGAGCGTCGGCGCGCTGACGGCGATGGCCCGGTAGAACGACGGGCCGTCGAGTTTCGGCATCCGCAGGTCGCAGATCACCAGGTCGTACTCCGCCTCGCGGGTCTTCGCGAGTGCCACCTCGCCGTCGTGCGCCTGATCGACGCGGAATCCCGCGTCGGTCAGCGCATCGGCCACCGCCGCCGCCAATCGCGGCTCGTCATCCACCAGCAGCACGCGAGCGCCACCGCCGACGTCGCGCGGCAGCGG
>JAEUQQ010000508.1 GCA_016789685.1 Acidobacteriota bacterium
AGAAGAGCTGCCAGAGGGCCTCATCCTTTCACTTCTCTTCCTCAGCTTTCTGCCTGAAGTAGGCTTCGTCGTTCAAGAGCCGTTCGAACACTCCGAGTTGGCCCTTCCGGTAGCCCACGGCGACGACGTCTTCCTTCGTCAGCCGCTGGCGAAGCAATTCAGCGAAGAGATCATGATTGTCGCGAAGCAGGGCTTGGACCTGCGAACGCGAGAGAACGAGCCTGCGCAGCTCCGCATCCGTCACGCGCGTTGAACCGGCGCTCGTGAGTGGCATCGCCTGGATGTGATTGATGAACTCAACGAGCTTGCCGATCTCTTCACCGACGAACGTGAAGCTGGCGTTGTGTGGCTTCATCGTCGCGACGGTATAGCCCTGAATGCTCAGCACGAAGATGCCGCGGTCATCTTCGAAGAACTTGGCCGTGATACAGGATTTCGCGTCGGGCTTGTGGCGCAGCACCACCTCGCCTTTCACCTCTGCAAAGGCGTACGAGGCTGGGTGCTCCATCGCCTTTGTCGCGATTCGCACCTTGCGACCCGGTTGACCGAAGGCGTCGAGGCTCGGACTGATGTACGTCCTGCCTGGCTCTGGATTGTTGTAGCTGTCCATGGTGTCTCAGCCCCGCTCCCAACCACTGGCATGTTGCACGCGCGCGAAATGAGCGACACCCTTATCGCGGGCACCGCTGTCCTTCTTGGCCGGACACGCCCGTCAGCCAGCGCGGGCAGCGGCCCCAACGGCCAAGTCATGTTCGCCACTCATCCTCGTTCTCCTGCATCCATTGCATGAGCGCCTCGCCTTCGTTGGGACCGCGGCCTGGGCTGGTCAGCAGGTCGACCGCGACCTGGCTCAGTCCCGCGATCTCGACGCCGTCCTTCATCGATGTTCGTTCGAACACGACATCGTCGAACGGCGTCAGGATAGCGACGTTCGCGCCCGCGTCAGCCGGGCGGATGTCGAGCGTCTGTTCGGCTTCTTCGGGCCGCTCGACGTACACGAGGAGCAAGCGCGGCGGCGCCACCGGCGCGACCGCGGCGGCGGCCCACGATCCGCTCACCGCATAGCGCATCTTCGCGCGCTTCAGTCGCTCGATGACCGCCGGGAGTCCGCGCGCCCCCAGGTACATCGCCGCTCCCTGGCGCCGGAACGGGGAATACTCCTGTGACCAGCGCGTCAGCAGACCTTGCCAGTCAACCATCGTGATCGGGCCGCGCGTGGTCCGCGTGATGAGCGCCTCGCGATCGAGGAAGTCGACGACGCGAGACGCGTAGCCGGGGTCGATGCCGGCACGCTTGGCCAGTTCTCGCAGTCCAACGGGTGGGCGGAAGTCGCAGAGCGCCCGCACGAGACGCCCAGCCTTGGGGCCCTTGAGCGACTTCCGGTCCCTCGTGCTGGGTGCAGGGTTCTCGCGGGCACCTGTAGTGTCGATGAAGAGTCCGGGCTGGGCGAGGACCAATCGAACGTTGCCGGTGAGGTCGGCGTAGGCGAATCCCCGGTCGCGGAGACGTTCGAGCGTCCGCCGGCTCAGGAACGGGGCGGCAATCAGGACGGGTTGTTCGGGCGTCGGACGAAGGGTGGCGGCCAGGATGTCCACGTCCTTCGGTTCCAGGCGGCTCTTGGCTTCAACTCGCACAATTCCGGCGGGGGCGCCACTCCGGCGGATGCTAAGCGTTGCATCAGCGGCCGAGACGACGCCTCCGCGGCTCCGCGCGGGTTTCAGGCCGGCGGACCAATCGGCTGGCAGCCGTTTCTGAAGTTGCTGCGCAACCTGACTAGCTGTGTTGTCTTCCATTGTGCTGTTGCCCACAATGGGCAACAGCATATTTCAGGCAACACTGGCCGTCAACTGCTGTGGGGCACGCACTGGCCAGTTGGCGCTTCACTCGGCCAGCACGTGCCTGCCGCGATGCTCACCGGCTCATCGCATCCAGGACTCGTTGGCGTTCGGCCCTTACCTCCGCTCGGGTCTGGTTGGTCTTTTCCAACGAGGGCAAGAGCGACCGATAGAACGGATGCAGGGCCTGCTGTTGACGTTGCAGCGCCGCACGCCGGCTCTCCATTGTTGTGGGCGACAGTTGAAGCGCCTCGGCAACGCTGTCCACGAAGGCCCTGAACTCTCGCGAAGAGGCGTCGCTCGGCAGCGAGAATCCCCGCGGGGGCGGCGTCCCAACCGCCCGCTCGTATCCTCGCGCAGGGGAGGGGTCGCGTCTGAGCCTGGACGGCATCCAGGAGACGCTTGCGCTGCGCGGAGTCGACTTGCCATCCGTTCGAGGCGCCGGTCAGGGCCATGAACGTCGTGCCGAGGACCGCGAATGAAGGTTGGCATCTACGCCCGCTACTCCTCGGAGAACCAGCGAGACGCGTCGATCACCGACCAGCTCCGCGTCTGCCGGGAGTTCGCGCAACGCCAGGGCTGGCACATCGAGCGCGAATACTCGGACCACGCGATCTCCGGAGCCACGATCCGCGGCCCACGCGGAGCCTTGTGGAGCCCGAGCACCATCCACGGCAATCCGAAACACGGCGTCGGCATCCTGCACAACGAGCTGTACGTCGGCCGCATGGTGTGGAACAAGCTGCGGAATCTGAAGGACCCGGACACCGGAAAGCGCGTTTCCCGGCCGAACGCAGAGTCGGAATGGGTTGTCAGCCACGTGCCGGCGCTGCGCATCATCGATGACGAGTTGTGGCAGGCGGTGCACACGCGATACGCCGGCGTGCAGCGGAAGTGGAAGTCGGCCGAGCGAGGGAAGCGCTTCAACCAGTTCGTGTTCGATTGTGCTGACCCCGCAGGACGGCCAGTTGCGGGTGGAACTGAAGGGGAATCTGGCCGCGATGTTGACTGCCGCCCAGAAAACGAAAAGGTCGCCAGAAACTGGCGACCTTCTCGTGCCGATTCAAATGGTTGCGGGGGGGGGATTTGAACCCCCGACCTTTGGGTTATGAGCCCAACGAGCTACCGGACTGCTCCACCCCGCGACAGGTATGCTACAGCAACAACGCCGTCATCGCCACAGCCCAGTGAGTATGCCATCCAGCAAGGCAAAGGTCAAGGCGACCAGGTCGCGTCGCCGCTGCCGTGCCACGCGCGATACTCCGCCTCAGCGGGGACGCGCAGGCGGAGCCGCCGGCGGGGGAGGCGTGGGTGTGCCGGGGGCCGGCTGCAGGGGCTTCGCCGCGGGCGTGTCGGTGATGATGAACAGCACCTCGCCCTCCTTCACAAGCCCGAGTTGACGCCGCGCCGCGTCTTCGATCGCCGCCGGATCCGACGCGAGCGACTGCCCGAGTGCCTGCAGCGCACGATTCCGGGCGCGCTGGCGGTCGAGTGTCTCCTGCTCCTCGCGCACCTGGCGCGCCAGGCGCCGCGTTTCGAAGTAGCCGTCCTGCCCGATGAGCGCGTTGAGCAGCAGCGCCGCCGCGCAGAAGCCGATCAGCCAGTGATTCCAGGGCCGGCGCTGGCCGGGCAACGCGACACCACGGGCACGCCGCGCCGGAGCCTCGGCGTTCGTGTCGGGCGTGTGCGTTGTCGACTCACCGATCATGCCAGCGACATTTCACCACACTTCGCGATCGAGTACAAGAGGAAATATGGAGGGAATACACGGATGATCTCGCTGCCGACCCCAGACCTCGCCATCGTGCTGACGACGTGGCCCGCCGACCGCGACCCGGCCGTGCTCGCACGGCCCCTGGTCGACGAAGGGCTCGCGGCGTGTGTCAACGCGCTGCCGCCGATGTACTCGACGTATCGCTGGAACGGTGCCGTGCAGGTCGACCGCGAACAGCAGCTGATCATCAAGACCACCCGCGATCGCCTCGAGGCGCTGCACGCGCGCCTCGTCAGCGTGCACCCGTACGATGTACCAGAGTTCCTGATCCTCGACGTCGCCGGGGCGGCGACGCCGTACCTCGAGTGGGTGCGGGCAGCCCGGCCATGAGCGACGGGCCCATGGCCGGGCGCGCCCGACAACGGTCTACGACAGCCCGTCGAGCGCGTGGGCCACGTCGGCCACGAGGTCGTTGACGTCTTCAATCCCCACCGAGAGGCGCACCATGCTCTCGGTGAGCCCGATCTGCACGCGCCGTTCGATCGGCACGCTCGCGTGTGTCATCGACGCCGGATGGCAGACGAGGCTCTCGACGCCGCCCAGGCTCTCGGCCAGGGCAAATACCCTGAAGCGCTCGAGCACGACCTTCGCACGCTCGAGGGTATCGACGTCGAACGCCAGCATGCCGCCGAACCCACGCATCTGCCGCTCCGCCAGCGCGTGCTGGGGATGCTGCTCGAGCCCCGGATAGTGCACGGCGCGCACCTTCGGGTGCGCCGCGAGGAATCGCGCGACGGCGAGGCCGTTGGTGTTGTGCCGTTCCATCCGCACCGCGAGCGTCTTGGTACCACGCAGGACGAGCCAGGCGTCGAACGGGCCCATGATCGCGCCCGCGGCGTTCTGCACGAACTTCATCCACTCGACGTGCTCGGGACGCGTGCACACGACGATGCCGCCAACGCTGTCGCTGTGACCGTTGAGGTACTTGGTGGTGCTGTGCACCACGATGTCGGCACCGAGCGTGAGCGGACGCTGCAGGCACGGGCTCGCAAAGGTGTTGTCGACGACGAGCGTGACGCCGCGCGGGCGCGTGATCGCGGCCACGGCCGCGATGTCGGTGAGGCGCATCACGGGGTTGGTCGGGGTCTCGAGGAAGACCATCTTCGTGGCAGGCTCGATGGCGGCGGCCACGGCCGAGCTGTCAGAGGTATCGACGTACGTGAACCGCAGCCCGTAGCGCCGCAACACGCGCTCGAACAGCCGATACGTCCCGCCATAGGTGTTGTCGGTGACGATGACGTGGTCGCCCTGCTCGAGGAGGCTGAGAATCGCGTCGATGGCCGCCATGCCCGACGCGAACGCGTAGCCGGCGGAGCCGCCCTCGAGCGCGGCCAGATTGCCTTCGAGCGCCGCGCGCGTCGGATTGCTGGTGCGCGCGTACTCGTGGCCCTTGTGCCGGCCCAGCCCGTCCTGCACGTAGGTCGAGGTCTGGTAGATCGGCGTGATGATCGCACCCGTCGAGGGATCGGGCGCCTGGCCGGCGTGAATGCAGATGGTGTCGAAACGGGCGTCGGGCGGCAGCTGCACGTGTGACCTCGCGAGGCGGCCCCGTCACGCACGACGGGGCAGGGAATGCCGCGGCGGTCCACGCGCGAAACGCCGGGCACCGCCGGGCAAGTGCGTAGGGTACCAGTGTTATGATGCGGCGTCCAAACGGCCGCGTCGTTTGTCACCGCTCATGCCAGATTCCTTCCCAGAACCGCGCGGGCAAGGCCTCGCGGGCCGCCCGCTGTCGAACACGGCCGCGATGCGCGCCCTGCACGCGGTACCCGAGGCGTCGAACGACCGGATCCGCGACGTGCTCTTCCGCTCGTGGCCGGGGCTGCTCCTCTGGGCGGCGATCGGGCTCCGTGCGGGGTTCTGGTGGATCGGGGGGAACGGCACCGTCGGTGTGCTCGGCGCCCTCACGTCGCTCGTAGCGCTCGCCAGCAGCGTGGTCGTTGGCGTGCGGGTCTCGCGCATCGCGCGCCGCCGCTTCCTCTGGTCGGTCCGGCGCCGCATGATGCTCTCGTACTTCTTCGTCGGGGCGGCGCCCGTCGTGCTCGGCGCAGCCTTCGCGGCGCTCCTGGTCTGGTTCCTCGCCATCCACGTGTCGGCGTTCCTCTACCGGCGCGGGTTCGACGAACTCGTCGAGCAGTCACGCATGATCGGCGAGACGGCCGCGGCCGAGATCAGCCGCGTCGGCGTCGATCAGTGGGACGACATCCTGCGCCGCAAGGTCGAGAACGCGTCGCCGCTGCTGCCGGGGCTGTCGGCGGCGATCGTGCCGCGCGAGGCCGACCGCTCGACGCGCCTGCAGGTCATCAAGGCCGGTGACTGGGCGCACGACGTGGTGCCCAACCCGCTGCCGGGCTGGGTGGCGCGCCTCTCGGAGTTCGGGGGCCTGCTCGGCTACAGCCGCGCCACCTCTGACGCGCTCGTCGTCGCGCGCACGGTGACCTATCCCAACCTGCCGGGACGTCCGATCGCGGTCGTCGTCGACGTGCCGATCAGCGCGCGTGTCATCTCGGAA
>JAEUQQ010000511.1 GCA_016789685.1 Acidobacteriota bacterium
GCACGCGTCCGGGCCGACAATCGCGCTCGTACCTGTCGCGGATCACCTGGTGCTCCGCCCCGATGACGAGGCACACATGGTCGATCCCCGCGTCGGCCAGCGCCCCGATGACGTAGTCGAGGAAGGGCCGGCCCACCGGCATCAGCACCTTGAGGCCGGCGTCAGCCATCGAGGCCTGCCCCGGGTCGAGGGCCGCCGCGGCGTCTCCCCGCCGCATGCGGGTGCCGAGGCCGCGGGCCAGCACGACGGCGCGCGAGATGCGCCTGGCGTTCACGGCCGATTCGTCCCTCGTCGCCACGTGGGCGAGATGATACAGGAATCCGCCTGTCGCTCCCCGGGGTGGAATCCCGATAGAATCAGAGGTCCGGCGGGATGATCCCGGCCGGGCCGACCTTCGTCATACACAGCGAGCCCGTCATGCCCATCATCGAAGACAAGAAGAAGCGCAAGGAGATCATCGGCCTCCTCACCCAGGCGTACTGGATGGAGATGGAGACGGTGATGAACTACATCAGCAACTCGGTCAACCTCGATGGCGTCCGCGCCGAGGAGATCAAGAAGAGCCTGGCCGCCGACATCACGGCCGAGATCGCGCACGCGCAGCTGTTCGCCAAGCGCATCAAGACGCTGTCGGGCGTGGCACCGGGCAGCTACGACTTCAAGCCCTCGCAGAAGTCGCTGCAGCCGCCGACGGATCTGCGCGACGTCGCGCACGTGATTCGCGGGGTCATCGACGCCGAGCAGGGGGCCATCAAGCACTACACGAAGCTCGCCAAGGCCTGCGACGGCGTCGACTTCGTCACGCAGGACATGGTGGTAACCATCCTCGGCGACGAGCAGGAACACCTGCGCGAGTTCGAGGGCTTCCTCAAGGAGTACGAGTCGAAGTAACCTGACTCGTTCCAACCCGTGATCGACGGTGGCCCGTCTCCGATGCTGACACGCCTGTTCCCGCTGTCGCCCCGCGCCGCACGCCTGTGGATTGCGCTGCTGGCGTCGTCGGCGTTCGCACTGGCACTGTCGTACGCCATCGAGACAGGGTCGTCGTCGACCGACGAGAACGTCTTCACGACGCCACCGTCTGCCGCCTACCTCCTCGAGCGCCTCCCGGCGCAGCCAGGCACGCCGGGACACCCCGAGCTGGCCCCCACGCCAGTCGAGGCCTTCGTCGCCGGCGACATCATCGTCGGCATCGACGGCGACGCCGTGAAGACCGTCGATGACGTCAGGGAACGCGCGGCGGCGGCCGGATCGACGGCGCTGGTCACCGTGCGGGCCCGTCGGACGACGGCCGGTGCGTTCGTCACGGGCCGCGTCGAGGCGAAGGCTCTCGCGGGTGTCGCCCTGCGCGACGTCTCGCGGGGCGCGCTGGTGATCGACGTCACGGCGGGTGGGGCGTCGGATCGCGCCGGCATGCAGGTCGGCGACGTGATCGTGCGCATCGCGGGCCACGAGTTCAAGACGATCTTCGAAGCCGACGCGCGGATGCGCAGCGGCGGGGCGGGACGCGCCTACACCTACGACGTCGTCCGCGCCGGCCGCGAGGTGAGCCTGCACGTCACGCTCGCGCGCTTCGGCCTGCAGATTGCGGTGCTGCTGGCGCTGCTCAGCGGGCTGATCCTGATCGCGTTCGGCGCCTGGATCGGTGTCATGCGCCCGCAGTTCCTCGGGGCGCGCTGGCTCGCATACGGGTACATCCCGATGGGCTTCGCCCTTGCCGTGTTCCTGGGCGCGACCAACCGCCCCGGTGCCCAGTCGCTGGCGCAGACCGTGCGGGTCTT
>JAEUQQ010000586.1 GCA_016789685.1 Acidobacteriota bacterium
CCTGCCCTCGTGGTCGCCGACGCGATCGCCCACCGGGAACGCCGGACACACGTGATGGCATGGTGTCGCGGGCTGGCCGTCCCGGTGGCCGTCGCGGGCTGCGTGACGCTTGGCTCGGCGATGCCGCATCGGGGCGCACTCGCGCAGTGGTGGATGCCAGCACCGAGCCTCGCGGTGATTGGTGGAGTACTCCGCGTCACCGCGGGGCTCGACGCGATCGCGTGGCCCTTCGCGACGCCAGCCATGGCGGCCGCGAGCGCGCTCGCGCTGGCGTCGCTGGCTGGCCTGTCGTGGTCGGCGGTCGATGCAGACGCACGACGGTTCCGGCTGGGCTCGGCGCTCGTCGCGGCCGGCATCTGCTACGTCGCCGGCCTCGTCGTGGTGTCGCTGGTCTTCCCCGTGCTATGGCCGCGGACGGCACTCGCGGCGCTGGTGCCGACGCTGGGCGGGCTGGCCGTGCTCGTGTCGTCGAGTCGCTCGCGGGTCGCCCGGGTCGGCGGCGCGCTGGCGATCGGGATGGTGTGTTGCGGATGGGCGGCCCACTGGACGCGCGAGGGCGCCTGGCGCGACGTCGAACCCTGGCGCGAGGCGGGCCGCCGGCTCGAGCAGGCCTGGCGCCCGGGCGACATTGTCGTCTTCTACCCCGACTACGTAGCCGGCGCGGCGCTGCACTACGCCCCCCGCATCGACCGTCCCGCCGTCGCGTCCATCCGTATCAGCGACGATGCCGAGGCCGTCGCGGCGAAAGTGGCGGCGGCGGCGGCCAGCGATCGGCCCGGAGCAGCCGGGGCGCGCATCCTGGTGATGGTACGCGCCGATTTCACCGTCGGGGCACACGGTCGCCCCCTCGACCAGATCCTCGCCGAGGCGGTACGCCGGCACAGCGAGCGCGACGTCTACCTCGTCGTACTCACCGCGAGCGATATCGAGGTCGATCGCCGCCTCGGCGCCACGCGCACCGGCATCGACGCGCGGGCACAGGCCGCGCTCGGACGGCCGACGCGGTACCTGCCCGTGTCGGCGTTGCTCGACGAGACCGTGTTCGCGCACCGGTGATGCGGCTGCGGTCAGTACGCCGGGGGGCCGCTGGGACCCCGCGAGACCCCGCCTCGGCCCTGTGCAGCCCGGCCGGCCCGCACCGCCGATCACGCCGGACGTTTCGGCCTCCAGGTAACGTCGTCGCTTACCGTTACACCCTTGTTGCGACTTCGCGACAACGCCATGGTGAGCCCGCGGAGGCTCCCCATGACTCGTGGTTCGTTGTTCACGGCCGGCATCGCGCTCTCGCTGCTCGTCACCGCCCTCCCTGACCCCGCCCTTGCCCAGAACGTTGTCTACGGCAACCCATACGGCGCCTCGTTGCGCCACCCCGGTTCGGCCAGGCAATGCGAAGAGATCGAGGTCGTCATGACCTCCGGCAACGGCCACGAGTGGATCTACGCCAAGTCTTCGCCGGGGCTGAGCGCCCAGCGCACGTGGACCGAGAAGTGCGGCTGGGGCGCCGGGCCGTGCGTGAGCGATGCCGGCGCAGGAACGTCGTCGGACTGGAACCCGTCAATCGGCTACCGCGGACCGCTGCACGTCAAGTACCTCGTGACGGCTGGGGGGGCGGCAGCCGTCGAGTGGTGGATGACCTACATGGGGCCGAACTACACCAGCCACCACTACTCGACCTACGAGGTGCGGACCCAGATGACCGTGACCGACGCCGGGAAGCCGTACTACCTCAACCTCGAGGCTGGCACGTGGACGGCGCCACCCGTCATCCCAGCCGATGGCACGTCGTCGACGGCGATCAGCGTGCGCCTGATGGGCAGCAACTGCGCCGGGCAGCTTGCGGACGTGGCCCTGTCGACGACGCATGGCACGCTGCAGGCCGGGATCACGTCGGGCAAGAACATCATCGTCCGCACGTCGAGCAGTGGCACGGCGTCGGCCACCCTCGTCGCCGATACGACGCCGGGCGTGGCGACCGTCACCGCCAGCGCGAATGGCGTCGCGGCGACCGACCAGGTCTACATGTACGGCCTCACGCTCACCGCGCCTGACGAACTCGCCGCCGACGGTGCCGCATCGGGCATCGTGACCGCGGCACTCGACTGCAACGGCACGGCGCCACCCATCGACGACTACCTGCGGAACAAGATCACGATTGCGCTGTCGACATCGGCCGGAACGCTCGTCCTGCCCGGCGGCACCCCGGCGGCCTCCGTTTCCGGGCATCCCGGGCCGCTGGGGACCCTCACCGCGTCACTGCAATCCACCACCACGCCGCAGACCGCCAACCTTCGCGCCTCATCTGGCGGCGTCGAAGCCTTCGCCACCGCGGAGTTCACCGGCCCCAAGGTGACGCTCGATGCCGAGCGCACGGAGTACTGGAGCGTTCCGTCGGGGCACGGTCTGCAGGGCTCGCCCGGCTCGGTGCCGATCGTCGGAACTGCGCAGGTACCTTTCAGGGACGTCGTCGAACCGTCGCGCTACGGTCGCAGCACCGTTGAGTTCACCGCGACACTGAGCCTCGGGGCCTCGTCGTCGAGCGGGAAGCAGATCCTGCTCACGTCACCGCAACGCGACGCCGCCGGGGCGGGGTTCATCGACTTCCCGGCCTCGGTGACCACCACGGCTGACGGCACTGTGACGTTCACGTTGACGACCGACGACCTCCACGAGGCCTCCATCGCCCTGCCGCACATCACGCTCGTGGCGACCTACGCCGCCGATCCAACGGTATCGACCGAGTTCGACATCACGACGGTCGACAACTTCGCGATGGTGCAGGCGCGGTACGAGACGGCCATTGGCGCGGGAGCCGTCCGCGACGACAGCGTGGTCGAGGCCATTGCGCGGATGTCGCCACGCGACCAGGACCTGTTGCTGTCGGCCTACCCGGGCGTGCGCAACGACCTGCTCGCGAGCGGCGCGTTCTCAGACGCCTACGCCGTGGCGGCGGCCCGCCACGATGACTTCCTCGCCAACACGTCGCCCTGGTGGCAGCACGAGGTGCTGTCGCTGCTCAACAACCTGCAGTGGACGAGCTACTGGTCGACCAGTGGCTCCGGCGACGAGCGGTGGCTCCTGAACGGCCTGCACTTCGCGCCGCTGTTCGTGGAAGGCGATCGCCACCTCGCCGTCGTGGTGTATCCGCAGGGCGAGAGCTGGAGCGGCGCCGACGCGCGCGTCTTCGACCCGTGGATCCAGCAGCAGGCCACGACCTACTCCTACGCGATGTGGAAGGGGATGCTCGCGAGCCCCGAACTCGAGAACCTCGGATCGGGCGTCGATGTGCAGACGCAGGAGTTCACGCCGGGCACCTTCGGGGGGAGCAGCGGCCCGAGCGACCACTATCCGGCCAACGGCAAGCCGTACTACGCCGACGTCAACGCCGTGCCGGCGCCCTGGGATCCAGCGGCCACGCCGTCGTTCAGCGACTACTTCGAGTTCCTCGACACGCTCGTCGTCGATTGCCCGGTCTTCGTCACGATCGAAGACGGGATGGGCAGACGGGCGGGCTACGTGTCTCCCGGGCCGACCGTCGACGAGATTCCCGGAGCCCTCAGCTCGACGCTCGAGGCCGCCGACGGTTCGATGCTGTGGCTGTTCACGATGCCGAAGGACACGCCCGTGACCGTTCGCCTCAGGGCCTACGCCACGGGGACGATGTCGATGACGATCATCCGCCCGGGCCAGGGGCGCGCCTGGGTGTACCGCAACGTCGCGCTGACGAACGGCGACACGGCCTCGATGGCGTTCGTGCCTGCGGCGACGGTAGCGCCTGCGCTCGTCTTCACCGGCGGGCGCACGGTGCCTGGCGTGGTCGAGGCGGTCGGCCTGGCCGGTGCATCGTCAGATGCCGTCCTCGGTGGCGGATCGAGCGTGACGATTGGCGGCGTCGTCCTTCCGGGCGGGGCACTGGTGCAGCAGGGAGCCACCGTCACCATCGGCGGACGTCCGGCGACGGGTGTCACCGTGGTGAACGGATCGACCCTCCGGGCGACGGTTCCGGCTGGACTCGCCGAAGGGCCCGCCGATGTGGTGGTCACCAATCCAGGCGGTGCGGCGGCAACACTCAGCGGCGGCCTCGACTACTACCTCGCGCGGCACTATTTCGCCGAAGGCGCAACGAGCGACTGGTTCGACACGCGGCTCGCGCTGCTCAACCCGACGACGCTGCCGGCCTCGGCGACGCTCGAGTTCCTGGACGCCAGTGGGGCGGTCTACCAGCACACGACGTCGATTCCGGCGATGACGCGCGCGACCGTCGATCCTGAAGCGCTCATGCCCGCGGGCATGCACGAGTTCTCGACGGTCGTCGCGGCGACGCAGCACCTGGTGGTCGATCGCACGATGAGCTGGGATGCCCGCGGTTACGGCAGCCACGCCGAGACGAGCCTGCCGGCACCGGCGACCACGTGGTACCTCGCCGAGGGAGCGACCCACTCGGGAATCGACCTGTTCTACCTGCTGCAGAACGCCAACGACGCCGCGGCGCACGCGCGGGTGACGTTCCTGCTGCCGGCGCCTGCCGCACCGGTGGTGAGGGACTACGAGCTGCCGCCGCAGAGCCGCACGAATGTGTGGGTCGACCTGATCGAGGGGCTCGCGAGCACCGACGTGTCGGCGACGATCGTGGCCGACCGTCCGATCGTCGTCGAACGTGCGCTCTACTTGAACAGTGGAGGAAAGATCTTCGGCGCTGGCCATGAGAGCGCGGGCGTCACCGCGCCGGCCACGCGCTGGTTCCTGGCCGAGGGCGCGACGGGCGACCTGTTCGATCTCTTCGTGCTCGTTGCCAACCCGAATGCGCAGGCAGCCACCGTCGAGGCGCGCTTCCTGCTCACCAACGGGACGGTCTACACCAAGTCGTATCCGGTCGCGGGCCACAGCCGCTTCAACATCTGGGTCGATCTCGAGGAGATCCCCGCGGGGTCGGGGCAGTTCCCGCTCGCCAACGCCGAGGTCTCGACCACGATTACCTCGACCAACGGCGTCCCGATCATCGTCGAGCGCGCGATGTGGTGGCCGGGTGGCCCGTCGACGTGGTACGAGGCCCACAACTCGCCGGCCGCAACGTCCACTGGCACGCTGTGGGCGCTGGCCGACGGCGAAAGCGGTGGGGCGTCGAGCGTCGAGACCTATGTGCTCATTGCCAACACGTCGGCGTTTTCAGGGGCAGCGCGCGTGACGCTGGTCTTCGACGATGGCACGACGGTGTCGCGCGACTTCGCGCTGCTGGCCAACAGCCGTTTCAACGTGGCCGTGGGCGCGGAGTATCCGGAGTCTGCCGGGCGGCGTTTCGGGACGCTGGTCGAGAGCCTGGGCGCCACGCCTGCGCAACTGGTCGTGGAGCGCGCCATGTACTCGAATGCCGAGGGCACGTGGTGGGCGGCGGGCACGAACGCGCTCGCGACGAAGCTGCGGTAGTGCGATCGGCGCGTCGTGCGTGAGCTGCGCCGCGGTGGGCAGGGCGCCTGTCGCGGCAGGCCACGCAGATCACGGCGACCACCGGGGGGCGGCGCCGTGATCTGCAGTGGGGCATGCAGGTTGCTGCGAGGGCTACCCTCCGGTGACGGCGCGGCTGCCCTTGATCAGGCCGGCCTTCATGTCGGCGAGGGCGTCGACGTGCGCGGCCATCGAGTCGAGGATGGTCGACACCAGCAGGAACTCTGCGGGCGTCGTCCAGCCGGGGCGCCGCCACTCGAGGATCAACTTCCTGAAGTCGTCGGCGCTGTTGAGGTTTGCCAGGGCCTTGCTGATCGACGTGACCTTCTTCTCGAGCCGTTTGATGTCGTGCTTCGCGGATTTTGCCATCGGGAATCCTCCTCGTGATGCGCGTGGTGGCCGACACGACGACGGTGAGTGGGACGCAGAGGCCTCATCGGCCCTCGGGCCGCCCTGCACGCGCGCACGACGACACGTCGGCCCGCATGCGTGGGCGTGGATACGTTGACCAGAGGGTGTTGGGGGAGTATGCGCCTTGCGCGGCAGGAGTCAAGGCGAGCCGTAGCGCGCCCAGGCGGTGCGTCAGTGCACGTCGAAATCAAGCTGCCGGCGATACTGCTGACGCCCTGATGCATCGCGCACGGTCATCGCCAGGCGGTACGTCGCGGGCACGAGGCGATCGATCGGCAGCGCGACACGATGGTCGGCCCAGGTCTGCCCGATCGACGCGAGTGCGCTGGTGTCGCTCCACGCGATGTCAAGGCCGTCGAGCGTACTGATCGTGGTGTGGATGGAGACACCTGCGAGCGAGTCGCGTGCACGGCCGTAGACGCGCAGCACAGCCGATGGCGTGTCGCCCTGCGTGAACGTGCGCACGATCGAGGGCAACACCGGCGCGACGGCCGTCACGGTGGCCGCCCGCGCGACGGGCGTCGCGCCGCGCGCCGACGCCAGGTCGAGAACGATGTGGCTCGCGCTCATGACCGTGTCGTCGAATGCCGGCACGCTGATGTTGAGGTAGACGCTGCCCGAGGCCTTCGCCGTCGCGCTGGTGACGCCGACGCGGACCTGGTACTCACCGGGCTTCAGCGCGAGGCGATCGCAGACCACGTAGCGGCCGCCGATCCACGCGCCGGTGCGCGCGGCGTCGATCGCCATGGTGGCCGTGGTGACGTTCGAGGCACGAACGCCAGCGCCATGTTCGACGGCGACGACCGTCATCGTGGCCGTGTCGCGGAACCCCGCGCGCGGGTCGACCGCGAAGCTCGGGTCGCGCACCTCGACGACCACGGCGACGTCGTGCGTGGCCGCGCTGCCCCTGAAGACTGCGGCATGGGCCGTCAGCGCAAGCGCCGTCTGGGGCAGCACTTCCGAGACGAGGGCGAAAGTCGGTGTCGCGGCCCCGGCCGGCGGCGCCGGTGACGGGCCCACGTCGTCGCCGGGCCAGTACCCCTTCCGCGCGCGGACGGTCACGCCGGGGCGCGTCGTGCGCACATCGATGGTCCGCCAGCCTTCCCATGCATTGAAGGCGGCGCGCAGGCGGGAGCCGACGGAACGCGTCGCCGGCTCGGTGCGATACGCGAGCAGGTAGTAGGCGCTGACCTCGCGCAGGATGCGTTCAACCTGGGCCTCGACGACGCCCGACGTGACGGCGAAGCCCCCGCTGGCCGACGCGAGTCCGTCAACCCCCGAGGCGCGCAACGTGCGCACCGAATCGATGGCGCTGCCGTCGAAGAGGTCCTCAGCGCCCGGCCGGAGCGGCGACCGCGGGTCAACGAGATAGACCGACACGTTGGCGCGCCGCGTGGCCGTGAGCGCGCGCGCCAGCTCGAGTTCGACGTGCCTCGGGGCGCCGCCGGGCTGACGATCGACCGTCCTGAGGCCCTCGCCGATGTAGACGAGTGCCTTCCGGCGGTGCGGCACGCGCGCCAGTGTCCGGCTGACGTCCTGCACGATCGTGAACGGCCGCAGCTCGTCGAAGAACTCCTTGATGTCGGCCGAAGACTGGGTCGCCGGCACGTCGGCCCGAGGCTCGCCGTCTGGCACCGGCCGCTGGGTGTACATCTGTCCCATGACGCCTGGCGTCAGGCGGATGTTCGCGCGCTCGGCCTCGAACGCGTCGATGGCGCGCAGCGCGGCCGCGTGATTCGTGCCGAACTCGAGCGCGCCGCGCGTGCTGCGACTCACCCACATCAGCCCGAGGTGGTCGCGTGGCCCGAGGCGCGAGACAAGCGCACGCGCCGCCGCGCGCACGCCGTCGGTGGCAGCCATCGCCGAGTTGGCGTCGTCGAGAACGAGGA
>JAEUQQ010000603.1 GCA_016789685.1 Acidobacteriota bacterium
GGGAGTTCTCGCAACTCGACCCGTCGACCACGCGCCGGTACGGGGGGACGGGCCTGGGCCTGGCGTTGTGCCAGCGCCTCTGTCGCCTCCTCGGCGGCGAGATCTCGGTCGAGAGTGCCGTGGGCAAGGGATCGTGCTTCACGGTGGAGCTGCCGGCCGACCTGACGCAGCAGCTCGTCGACGCCGACATGGTGGTCGCCTGACCGGGTTGACAGCGACGGAGGCGCCGTATATTATTTCATCCGGATTTACGGATGAATGAACACGCCGGCCGCGCGCCGCTCCTCGACCAGCTCACGGTGCTCGCTGACGCCGTGCGCGGCCGGCTCCTGCTGGTGCTCGAGCAGCATCCCCTTGCGGTAGGCGAACTCTGCGACATCGTCCAGTTGCCGCAGTCCACGGTCTCGAGGCATCTCAAGGTCCTTGCCGATGCCGGCTGGCTGGCCGTCAGGCGCGATGGGACCAGCCGGCTGTACCAGCTCGATGCCGACGCGCTCGAGGGGCCCTCGCGCCGACTCTGGTTGCTCGTGCGCGAACAGTTGACCGACAGCGCCGCGGCGACACAGGACGAGCGGCGCCTGAAGGGCGTGCTGGCCCGCCGGCGGACCGCGTCGGAGGAGTTCTTCTCATCGGCCGCCGACCAATGGGATCACGTGCGTGTCGAGTTGTTCGGCGCCTCGAGCCACCTGCAGGTCGTGGCGGGGCTCCTCGATCCGCGCTGGGCCGTCGGCGACCTGGGATGCGGTACCGGCCAACTCGCCGAGGTGCTGGCACCGTTCGTGGCCCGGGTCGTCGCGGTCGATGCGTCGCGCGAGATGCTGCAGGCCGCGCGTGGCCGCGTTGGCGACTTCGCGAACGTCGAGCTGCGCCGAGGCACGCTCGAGCGCCTTCCCATCGACGATGCGAGCCTCGACGTCGCGATGGTGACGCTCGTCCTGCACCACGTGGCGGCCCCGGACGCGGTGTTTGCCGAGGCTCGCCGTGTGCTCAAGCCCGGGGGGCGACTCGTCGTCGCCGACATGTTGCCGCACGACCGTGACGAGTATCGCCAGACCATGGGCCACGTGTGGCTCGGGTTCAGCGAGCGTCAGGTCTCGCGGTATTTCGTGGCCGCGGGGTTCGACGGGGTGCAGGTGCACCCGCTGCCCGCACAGCCAGGCAGCAAGGGGCCGGCACTGTTCGTCGCCACGGGCCGCGCGCGAGGGCTTGCGGAGCCGGGCGACCTCGACCCGGCGTCGTCGCTGGCGACGGCCGGAGTCGTTCGTGCGTAGCCCTG
This sequence comes from Acidobacteriota bacterium, assembly GCA_016789685.1. Lineage (GTDB taxonomy): Bacteria > Acidobacteriota > Vicinamibacteria > Vicinamibacterales > JAFNAJ01 > JAEUQQ01. The sequence continues at coordinate 1,277 of JAEUQQ010000603.1, forward strand.
TTCGTGAAGTTCCCTGGCTTCCGGCTGAACGCCACCAGCCAGTTGCCGTCGTCACACGTTCGCTATACTCACTGCCTCCAAGGAGCACCACATGAGTCTTGCCGTTGAAGCCATCCACGCGTTCGACGCGGCCCGCAAGGCGGGCCGTGAGCCATTCAAGGTCAGGGATCTGTCGCTGGCCGAGTTCGGCCGCAAGGAAATCCGACTCGCCGAACAGGAGATGCCAGGCCTGATGGCCCTGCGGGCGCGCTACGTCGGCAAGGCACCGCTGGCGGGCGCGAGGATCATGGGAAGCCTGCACATGACCGTCCAGACGGCGGTGCTGATCGAGACGCTCGCCGAACTCGGCGCCGACGTACGCTGGGTGTCGTGCAACATCTTCTCGACGCAGGATCACGCGGCGGCCGCCGTGGTGGTCGGGCGCCCCGAGACCGGCGGCACGGTCGCGGCCCCCAAGGGGATTCCGGTCTTTGCCTGGAAGGGCGAGACGCTCGACGAGTACTGGTGGTGCACGGTCGAGGCGCTCGTGTGGCCCGACGGCAGCGGCCCGACGCAGATTGTCGATGACGGCGGCGACGCGACCCTGTTCGTGCACAAGGCGGCCGAGTACGACAAGGCGGGCAAGGTGCCGGCGTTCAACGCCGAGACCGAGCCGGCTGAGTGGGGGATCATCCTCCAGCAACTGCGCGCCGAAATGAAGGCACGGCCGGGCGTGTGGCCAAAGATCGCGGCCGGCATCAAGGGCGTCAGCGAAGAGACGACGACGGGTGTGCACCGCCTCTACGAGATGACCGCGGCCAAGACGCTGCTGTTCCCGGCCATCAACGTCAACGACTCGGCGACCAAGAGCAAGTTCGACAACCTGTACGGCTGCCGCCACTCGCTGATCGACGGCCTGAACCGCGCCAGCGACGTGATGCTCTCGGCCAAGGTCGCCGTGGTGTTCGGCTACGGCGACGTGGGCAAGGGCTGCGCCCAGGCCCTCAAGGGCCAGGGCTGCCGCGTGATCGTGACGGAGATCGATCCGATCTGCGCGCTGCAGGCCGCGATGGAGGGCTACCAGGTGACGACGCTCGACGAGGTCATCGAGACGGCCGACATCTTCATCACCGCGACGGGGAACAAGGACATCATCACCGTCGAGCACATGCGCCGCATGAAGGACAAGGCGATCATCGGCAACATCGGCCACTTCGACAACGAGATCGACATGGCCGGCCTCGGGAAGTTCGCGGGGGTCGAGCGCGTCAACATCAAGCCGCAGTACGACGAGTTCGTCTTCCCGGCCGAGGGCTCGCGCGGGGCGCACAGCGTCCTGGTGCTCGCCGAGGGCCGTCTGCTGAATCTCGGGTGCGCTACGGGGCACCCGTCGTTCGTCATGTCGTCGTCGTTCACCAACCAGACGCTGGCGCAGCTCGACCTGCACCTGAACGCCACGGCGCAGCCGACGCTGTCGGGCATCCGCTACGACGAGAACAAGGTCTACATCCTGCCCAAGAAGCTCGATGAAGAGGTGGCGCGGTTGCACCTCGACAAGCTCGGCGTCAAGCTGACGACGCTGACGAAGGACCAGGCCGACTACATCGGCGTGCCGGTCGAGGGGCCGTTCAAGGCGCCGCACTACCGCTACTAGCACGCACGCCGCCTGTCGCCGACGTCACGCGTCGGGAGGCGGTAGGTCACACGTCGGTCGCCGGTAGTCCTGGACCCCGGCGACACACACCCGCCCGTTGGGCCCGGCAGGTGCGCAATGCGCATCAGGCCGGGCCCAACCCGTTTCTGGTGGCGACCCGCCC